>NZ_JBFRCV010000017.1:0-71776 GCF_052113245.1 Arthrobacter sp. YAF34 | reverse complement strand
CGCCGGAGCCCGCAGTAAACGGACCAGCTATCCACGCAGAACAGACATCCGAACAACGCCCCCGCACCAACTGTCTACGAAGTCATGAGACATCAACTGTCCACGAACTCATGAGACATGAAGTGTCTACGAGGTCATGAGACATGACAAGCGCTCAATACGGCCCCTGCTGCTAGTTAGTTGGGAGTTAGGCGGTTGGCGTCTTGTTCCCGCGCTGCCGGAGCACGACGGCGGCTGCCGCGCCCAGCAGGAACAGCGCCGTGGCGGCGCCCACGGGGACCAGGAACGCGGTTGAATACCCGAAGTTCTGGGCGAGCTGTCCGGCGATGGAGGATCCGAGCGCGGTACCTGCCACGATGCCGCTGGCCAGCGCCGTCATGACCGTGCCGAGCTTTCCGGCCGGCGCCACAACGCCGCCGAGGGCGAATACCGTGACCATCAGCGGGCCGACAGGCAGGCCCAGGACCAAGAGCACGAGGACCATGGGCAGCGCCGTTGAGGGCAGCAACAGCAGCGGGGCCAGGCCTGCCATGAGGGCCGCGCACGCAATCCACCGGGCGTTCACCGTCAAGCGCCGGGGCCAGTACGCAACCGACAGGGCCGCCGCCGCGGAGCTCAGCCCCATGACGGCATAGAGCAGGCCAGCGAGCTCGGACGTGGCGAAGCTGGCCGAAAAGGAACTCAGGGAAGTCTGGGTCGAGCCGAAGAACGTGCCCATGCAGACCATCGCCAGCACGGGAAGGGCGATGGCGGTCAGGGTCCCGACGCGCTGGGACGTCGCGGCCGGGTCCGGGTGCCGTTCCCCCGCCGGGCGTGCGGCCGAGCCTCCAGCCGAACCCCCAACCGACGCCGGCGCAGTACGCCGCGGGGCGCGGACCACCGCGTGTTGCGTGGGGTGGACGGCGAAGGCAGGCACGAGCACGAGAGTCAGGGCCGCGGCGAGGGCCAGCGGAAGCCACGGCGCGAGCAGGCTCGCGAGGATGCCGACGAGGGCGGGGCCCAGCACGAAGGTCAGTTCGTCGGCCGTGCTCTCGTAGGACAGGGCGGTGTCGAGGTCGGCGGGGTGTGCGGCCTGGCATGCGCCGTCGGTCCGGGATGTCAGGGCCATCCAGCGGACCCGGGCCAGCGGTCCGACCTGCGGGCAGCTGGCCCCGGCCACGAAGGCCGCGGCCAGCACGGGGGCAGCGACGGCGAGGTCCTGCACTCCGGAGATGGCGTAGGCCGCAAGGATCAGGGCAACGATAGCCACGGTGTTGGCGATTGCGGACACGAGCAGGACGCCGCGCTGGCCGAACCGGTCCGCGAGCACGCCAAGGACCGGTGCACCCAGCGCGGAACCGATGCCGACGGCACCGGCCGCGGCGCCGCCTACCGCATAGGAACCCGTGACGGCGGTGACGAGGGTGAGGGCTCCGACAGTGAGCATGGCCAGCGGCAGGCGGGCGAAGAGCCCCAGCGGGATGAAACTGCGGCCGGCGAGCAGCGGCAGCCGCGCAAAACGGCCGCCCTTGGCGGGCGCCGGCAGTGTGCCGGTCGAAAGTGGGACGTCAAGAGGGGACGCCGCTGGAGACGGTGAAGGGTTCATGGTTTCCGGGTTCGCTCAGTAGTGCGCATCGTCCCTCCTCCCGATGCGCGCGACCCGGTAACAGATCAATGATACCGGCTCCGAATGGTAGATGGTTCAGACGGGTGCGTCGTCGCTGATGTGCAAGGTGGAGCCGTTGCGGCCCTTGACCACCTGGAGCTGGGTGCCGATGCGCTGCTTCATCTCCGCCACATGGCTCACGAGTCCCACGACCCGGCCGCCGTCCCGGAGGCTTTCGAGGGCGTCCATCACTTGCTCCAGCGCCTGGTCGTCGAGGCTGCCGAAGCCCTCGTCCACAAAAAGCGTCTCGATGTCCACGCCACCTGACTCGTGCTGCACGACGTCCGCCAGGCCGAGGGCCAGCGCCAGTGAGGCCATGAAGGACTCGCCGCCGGAGAGGGTGGAGGTATCGCGGCGCTGGCCGGTCCACTCATCGACCACTTCCAGGCCAAGACCTGACTTGGCGCCGCGGGCAGCCTTGGCGTCCGTGTGTTGCAGGGTGTAGCGGCCGTCGCTCATGCCGATCAGGCGTTCCGAAGCGGCGACGGCCACCTGCTCAAGCCGGGCAGCGAGGACATAACTGTTCAGGCTCATGCGGTAGGTGTTGTCTCCCCCGCCCCTGGCCGAGTCGGCTACCGAGGCGAGCATCGCCGCCCGTTCCCGCGGTCCGCGGCCGGCGGCAGCGAGGTCTGCGTAGTCGCCGGCGATGCGTCCGAGGCTGCGGACGGAGTTTTCCGCCAGCCCGGCCGCGAGGACAGCGTCCCGTGCCGTGCGTTCCGCTGCGGCGGACTCCGTCCGGAGTTGTTCGAGGGCGGCATCGCTGACGAGGTCCCCGGATGCACGTTCGGCGGCTGCCAGGGTGAGTTCCTCCCCGGCGAACAGTTCCTGGATCCTGGCGGCCTCGTCCTGGCCCGCCCGGATGGCGGCTTCAAGACTGTTGGCCTCCGGCGCCGGCAGCAGTGCTGCCCGCGCCGCCGTTTCGCTGGCAAAACCCGCCGCCGGAAGTGCGTGTTCCAACTGCTGGCGTGCCTCCGCCGTGCGGACACCCGCCTGCTCCATAGCGGACTGTGCGGCGTCGGCCCGCTCCAGGACCGCGGCCGTTCCGGCGAGGGCCGCGATCCGTTCATCGAGGCTCGAGTGGCTTGCCCGAAGCGTGGCCAGGGCGCCCTCGAGGCCCTCCGCCTGTTCCTCGACTTCGGCGATGGTCGATTGCGTCTGGGCAATACCGGCGGCGGCTTCGGCCTGCGCCCGCTCGGCGGCGGTGATGGCTTCCTCAACGGCTGCCATCCGGGCCCGGCTCGCGGCTAGCTCTGATGCCGCGCGTCCGGCGTCGTCCGCCCGTTCCCGGGCCAGGGCTGCGTCGGCGCGGGCTTCTTCACCAGGTGTGTTGCCGCCCTGCGCCGCCAGCACGGCGACGTCCTGCCGGGCCTCGGCGAGGTCGCGTCCGAGGACGGCGAGCGCCGCTTCCGCCGTGTCGCTGGCTTCCTGCGCTGTCTTCTCGGCCTCTGCGACCGCCAGAGCGGAATCCGCTGCCGGGGCCGGCTCCGGATGGTCCGGGCTGCCGCAGACGGGGCACGGAACTCCGGCGAGGAGGTGTGCGGCGAGCTCGGCTGCGGCGTTGGTGAGCCGTTGTTCGCGGAGGTCGAGCCAGTGCTGCCTCAAGTCCTGGTGTTCCTGCCGGGCCGCGGCGTGACGTTCCGCAATCGCCGAGCACGTGGCCTCGGCGGCGAGGTAGCGGCCGACGATGGCGACGAGTTCGTCTGCCGCCGTGGCCTCCTTGGTGCGCAGCTGGACTTCCGCGGCGAGCTCCTCGAGGGGGCGGATTCCGGCGGACAGGGCCGCCGATTCAGAGCGCAGGGCATCCAGGGCTGCGGCGCCGGTCCGCTGCCCGGTTTCCAGCTTTTCCAGCTGCAGGCGCAGCCGGGTGCCGCGGTCCAGGAGCGCGTCGAGCCGTGATTCATCGGGCAGACGTTCGGTGAGCACGGCACGCAGGGACCGCAGCCTTTCGAGGGCGGCCCTGAGGGCTGCGCTGTCGAACGGGGCGCCGCCGGACTCAGCAGCTGCCCCGCCTGCACTGCCAGCACCGCCAGCGTCTGCGTCGGTGAGTTCCAGCCCGGCCAGTTCGGGGTCCATGACGGCCGCGGACCGCAGCTGACGTGCGGACTCCAGCAGGGCCGTCCGCGCCAACCCCTCGGCGGCGGCGGCACTTTCGAGGGCCCGCAACTGGCCGCCGAGCACTTCGGCTTTCCGGTGCAGACCCAGCGTGACGGCCTTTTCCGCCAGGACCGGCGCGGCGGCGTCTGCGTCGATCCGGCGCAGTTCAGCCGCGGCCAGTTTGGCGTGGCGGGCTGCCCGCGCGTTGGCGGCTTCGAGCCGGGAGGCCTGTTCGCCGGCCTGCCGTTGGGCTTCCGTGGCTGCCGCTTGGCGTTCCTGCGCGGCGGCTGCCGCGGCGTCGCCAAGCCAGGCCAAGAGGGCATCGGGTGCGTCGCTGCCCGGGGCGTCCGCGGCGTCGAGTTCGAGCGCCGCGGTCTCGGACGCGGCCTGGGCCACCAGCAGCTCAAGCCTGCCATTGAGGGCGGCCACCTCCGCCTTAGCGGCCTGGGCCTGGCGGGTCAGTTCCTGTTCCACGGCTTCAAATCGCTGGGTGCCGAACAGGCTCTGCAGCAGCTCCAGGCGGTCGGCTGCCTTGGAGCGCAGGAACGCCGCGAAGTCGCCCTGCGGCAGCATGACCACGCGCGTGAACTGGTCCCGGTTCATGCCCAGGACGTCGGTGATTTCGGCCCCGGCCTCGTCATTCCGGCCGGATTTCTCCACCCAGGCGCCGTCGATGCGTTCGCGCAGCAGCGTGTTGGCCTGCTGGAGCGTGAAGCCGTTCTTGCCCCGGGTGCTGGGCTTGTCCCAGGCCGGCGAGCGGGAAACTTCGAAGTGACGGCCCTTGGCGGAGAACTCGCAGGTGACCCGCGGCTCGGCGGCTGCTTCCGCGTGGTCGCTGCGCAGCCGCTTGCCATCCTGCCGGGCCCCGGGCACCGATCCGTACAGGGCGAAACAGATGGCGTCCAGGACGCTGGTCTTCCCCGCCCCGGTGGCGCCGTTCAGCAGGAACAGCCCGTGTGCGCTGAGGCGGTCGAAGTCGATCCGCTCCGTGCCGGCAAACGGGCCGAAGGCGGAAATCTCGAGCCGGTGGATCTTCACTGGGATACCCCTTCCAGGCGCACGGCTTCGAGGGCCTCGGCGAGGACCTCTGATTCGGCGTCAGAAGCGGGCCGGCCCCGCACGTGTTCAAGGAATCCGCAGCAGACGGAGAGGTCGTCGTCGGCTTCGGCGAGCCGGCTGCTGTAGCTGGCCTTCGGCGCCGCGCCGGCGCCCTCGGGATCGAAGCCGAGCACCAGGGTGTCGGGGAATCGCGCCCGCAGCCGGTCCATGGCCTGGGCCGGGCGCGCGGCGTCCGTCAGTGTGATCTGGCAATAGGCGCCCTCGGCCCACGCGAAGTCCTCCGATGCCAGCAGGTCTTCCAGCTTTCCGCGCAGCACGGCGAGGGTGCGGGGCGCGTCCCAGAGGACTTCGTGGACCTCGCCGATCCCGGCGGCATCGACGTCCACGAGCCAGCCGCCCTTCCTGTGTTTCGCTTCGGAGAAGGAGTAGGCCAGTGGCGAGCCGGAATAGCGCACCTCCGGCGAGAGCGCCTGCCGACCGTGCAGGTGGCCCAGTGCGGTGTAGCCAAAGCCGTCGAAGAGATCCACCGGGACCGCTCCGACGCCCCCGATACTGAGGTCCCGTTCGCTGTCGGAACTGATGCCTCCGGACGCGAAGGTGTGGGCCAGGACCACCGAGTGGACGGTCCGGGCCGCGCCACGGCGGACCAGGTCTTCGCGGATCCGTCCGGTGGCAGCGCGCGTGACCTCGAAGTGGCTCGCGGTCCCGACGCCCAGTTGCTCGGCGACGAGCCGGGGCTCGAGCCACGGGATGCCGTAGATGGCCAGCACGGGGCCGGCCTCGTCCCCAAGCTCGTCCCCGGGCGGGTCCGCGGCGGCGGCAGTTCCCGCGGCGCCGGAGGTGCTGTCCCGAAGCGGAAAGAGCACCGGCTGGTCCAGTTCGTCCAGCCGGGTGCGCAGGTGCACTCCCCCGCGCTCGAGCAGCCGCGAGGCAAACCCCAGCCGGATGGCTGAGTCGTGGTTGCCGCTTGTCAGGACAACCTGGGCACCGGCCCCCGTGAGGCGCACCAGGGCGTCATCGAACAGTCCGACGACGTCGACCCCCCGGGAGCGCGCGGTCATACACGTCTCCGGCGATGAGCACGACGTCGACGGCCTCGTCCCTGACCGTCGTCACGAGCTGGTCAATGAAGTCGCGCTGGGCGTCCAGCATGCCGACGCCGTGGAAGGAACGGCCCAGGTGCCAGTCGGAAGTGTGCAATAACCGCATATTCCTACGGTATCGGCTGGCACTGACACTCTTGTGCCACCACCCCGTTAGGGTGACGGTGGTTACGGGTGCTTACTTGCCGCCCTTGCGGTCGAAGAAACTGCGCGCCTCGTCGTCGGCCGGGGCCGTGTCTTCGTCCCCATTCGCAACAACCCGTGCGGCGACCCCGGCGGGCTCAGCGGCGGCGGGCTTCGCAGCCGGCTCTGACTCGTCCGGCGCTGACTCGTCCAACTCTGCCTCGTCCAGCGCTGACTCGTCCAGCTCTGCCGCGTCCGGCCCCGCAGCCGGCTGCGCGTGCGACTGGGCGAAGCCGCGGAAAACGAGCCCGGCGATGGCCGCACCCACCACCGGCGCCACCCAGAACAGCCACAGCTGTCCCAGCGCGTCCGGACCGCTGAAGATGGCCGATGCCGTGGCCCGGGCCGGGTTGAACGGAACGTTGCCGACGGCCTGCCCCAGCTGCAGGAGCATCGCCGTCGTCAGGCCCACCGCGAAGGGGGCGGCCGCCCTGGCCGGGTTCCGGCTGGCTGTCGTGGCGAGGAAGACGGCCACGAGCAGGGCCGTACCGAGCACCTCCACGAGCAGGACGCCGGCCATGGGGACCTGGATGATCGAGTGCTCGCCGAATCCGGCGGTAACCGTCGCGAACGCGGCCTGGGAGTCATCGATTTTCGGCACGGTGCGCAGGACGCCGAACAGGGCGACGGCGCCGAGCACGGCGCCCACGAGCTGCGCGCCGAGGTAGGCTGCGGCGTGGGCGAGCCGGATCCGCCCGGCGATGGCATTGCCCACGGTGACGGCCGGGTTGATGTGGCCGCCCGAGATGTAGCCGACGGCGAGCATGGCCGCGGTCAGAGCCAGGCCCGCGGCCAGGGCTGCGGGCAGCGGGTTCGACTGCGGGATTGTGAACAGCAGCACGCCCAGGCCTGCCACCACGACGATCAGGGTTCCAAAGGCCTCGGCGGCCAGCCGGGCCACGAGTCCGGGCCGGGCTGGATCGGTGCCGGCTGGCTGGACGCCCACGGTCTCGGGGGCTGGCACAAGCAGGGTCATAGTCAGAAGGTCCTTTGCTGGTGGCGGCGCGCCCAGGGGCTTGAGTTGCACCGTCGCTGGGCGGCCGCCGGGTGGTGGTCCGGGTGCGGCGTTGGCCTGCCCGGAGGATAGCTCCGCGAGCAGTCTGCCAGCGCAGTCTGGATGTTCGCTGGATTGCGGCTCCACGGGCGGCGGGCGGCAGGCGGGCGGCGGCCGGCGGCCGGGCCGAAGGAGCAGGCAGGCCCGGGGTCAGTGCCCCAGTGCAACCGCGGCGACGGCGCTGGAGGCAAGGGCCACGACGGCGGCGGCGGCCCAGCGAAGCAGCGTTGCCGGCGGCGGCGCGGAGGACCGCCGCAGTTCCCGCCCGCGGACCAGTACGCACACGCCCAGGACGACGGTCGCCGCCATGGCGGCGAGCGCGCAGACCCCGAGGTAATCGACGGGACCCGGAGCGCCGCCCCGGGATGCCGCGAGCGCCCAGCTGCGCCAGATCAGCAGATCCGCCACGATGAGGGCCAGCAGGGTCCGGCGCCAGGCCAGGGAGGTCCGTTCGGGCTGCAGCCCGGGATCCCGCGCCGCCTCGGGGCTCACCGCGCCACCAGGAGCAGGACGGCGAACACGAGGGCTGCCGCCGCGACGCCGATCGTCATCACGAGCATCACTCCGGAGAACGGCAGCTCCCGGTTGTTCCGCATGGCCGCCTCCATGAGTCCCCACCGGTGGTAGGACAGGGCTGCCAGGCCCGCGCCCAGGAAGGCGAGGATCACGCACAGCACGATCCGTACCGGCCTGGGCGCAATCTCCGGGGCCAGCTGGTCAATCGCCAAGGCGCCGGCAATCAGGGCCAGGGACGTGCGGATCCAGGCCAGGAATGTCCGCTCGTTGGCCATGGAGAATCTGTAGTCGGGCGTGTTCCCGGTCTTCCGCCACGCTGGTTCGCGCATTCGATTCCTTTTACTTGGCTTGCTTCGCCCGACTCATGGACGGACCGCGGCTGCTGCACCTCAGAGCCGGGCGGGTCCTACCAGCACCCTACCGGCGTTCATTGGGCTGTGCGCGCGGTGCCGGGTAAATTTGAGACATGACGAACGAGCCCGGGACCACCCCCGCACCAGCCCACGCACCCGGCCCGTCAGACGCTCCGGCCCACGGCTCGCGGATCCACGGTTGCCTGCTGGGCGGTGCGCTCGGCGACTCGCTCGGCTACGCCGTCGAATTCGACGACATTGCCGCTATCCGCGCCCGCTTTGGACCCGGGGGTCTGCAGGATTTTTCCATGCTCGACGCCGGCAGCCGGTTCTCGGACGACACGCAAATGACGCTGTACACGACAGACGGCCTGCTCGAGGCGCTGGAATGGGCCAACGACGGCGTGTCCGCGGACATCAACGCATGCCTGTGGCTCGCGTACCTGCGCTGGCTGGGCACCCAGGGCGTCGCCGTGCCGGCGTCGGCCCCGGTCCAGCCGCCGCGCTGGATCGATGGCCAGGAGGTCCTGAAGAACCGCCGGGCGCCCGGTAACGCGTGCCTGAGCGGCTTGGCGACGGGCGAGATGGGGACCGTGCAGCGGCCGGTCAACCCCGATTCGAAGGGCTGCGGCACCGTGATGCGTTCGGCGCCGTTCGGCCTGATCCCCCACCTCGAGCCCGAGACGGTCTACAAGCTCAGCTCCGATGCCGCGTCGCTGACCCACGGCCACCCCGCCGCACGGCAGAGCGCCGGAGTGTTCAGCCTGGTGATCCATGGCCTGGCTACCGGACGCGGGCTGCGCGAAGCCGCGGAATCGGCCCTCGGACAGCTGCGCGGCGGCGTCCTGCGCAGGGGCGAAGGCCCGGACGCGGACGTCGTGGCGAGGCTGGAGGCGGCCCTTCGGCTGGCCGGCGACGCGCCCGGCCCGGGCGACGCGCTAAGCCCCGAGGACCTGGTCCGCGAACTCGGCGAGGGATGGGTGGCCGAGGAAGCCCTCGCCGTCGCGCTCTACGCCGTGCTGGCCACGGTCCCGGGAACCGGGACAGAATCAGCGACCGCGGCGGCCGCTGAGGAGCGCGCCGAGGCCCACTTCCGCGCGGCCATCGCCGTCGCGGTGAACCACAGCGGCGACAGTGACTCGACCGCGTCAATCGCGGGGAACATCCTCGGGGCGTACTACGGCGAGCAGTGCCTGCCGGCGGGCTGGCTTGCCGCGCTGGAGGCGCCGGAGCTCATCCGGGGCATGGCATCGCGGCTGGCCGCCGTCACCGGTTCGTAGCGCCACCGTCAGCGTCCCGGTCAGCGGGGCCCATTCAGCGGGTCCAGGTGAGCGGGTGCCGGTCAGCGGCACTCAGGCACTCAGGCGCGCCGGAGCGAGATGTTGTTGCAGGCCTCGCAGACGTCCTCGGGGATGACCCCGCGGCGCTGCAGGAAGCCGAAAATGGTGCAGCCGAGGCAGAACCCGGCGAATGCTTCAAGCGACGCAGCGACGACCAGCACGGCCAGCAGGATCCAGGCCGCCGGCGCGAGGCCGGCAGCCAGCAGCAGCGCCGCGGCCGTTGACACGGCGGCGCCGATGCCCTGCGCGAACCGCTTCGGCGGCCCGGGGACAAGCCGCTTCTTGCCCAGCAGTGGCGTCAGGACCTTGACCGAGAGCACGCCGAAGGGCGAAATCCGCGGGCCGAAGAGCACACGCAGCCAGAATCCGGCGGCGATGACCGCCAGCCCCCAGCCGAAGCCGGTCAGGAGCGTCACGAGGGAGAGCAGCACCACGAGGGCCGCGGTGATCCGCGCGGAGTACTCGTTCACGGGGTTCGGGAAGGCGAACACCTTGCCCCAGTCGATGCCGCGCTTGGACGCCACGGCGGGCGTCTGGGCATGCGTCAGTTTGCTCATCGGTCAAGGCTACGAGCGGGCGCGCCGAAGCGGGAATGAATGTTGCGCAGTGTGACTGCCGGACCGGTGTCGCTCCGGGCCGGCTGGGCACACCCCGGCCGGTTCAGGCGCTGCCGGCCGGCGTCACGCCGGTGTAGCGGCCACGTGCCCGCCGACCATCTGCAGGAATTCGCCCTCGGACAGGACTTCGATCTGCCGCCCGCGTTCGTGCAGTTCCAGCACGCGGCGCGCCTTGCCGGTGAGCCGGCCGGAGCGCAGGTCGGCGGCCACAAAGCCGTCGCCCACCACCAGCACGGTGGTGCGGGCCGTGACACGGCTTTCGGTCCGGGCGCCGAGCTCGGCCGAGCGGACCTTGGCCTCGGGCCGGGGAATCGCCAGTTCGCCAGTGAACACCACGGTCTGGCCGAACAGCGGATGGTCGGGACTGGCCGCGGCGTTGGGTGCAGGGTTGGCGCCCTCCTCCGGCCACCCGGCATTGAACGAACGGTTCGACGCCGTGGCTGCACTTCCCCCCGCCACCGCCTCCAGCGCGGCCAGGGTGGCTTTGGACAACGGGTCGCGCCGGGGGTCGAAGGCCGGCTGGTGCGACACGGCCATCCCCAGAGACAGATACAGTTCCCCAATGCTCGCGGCCCCGTTGCGGCCGGCGATATCGATCAGGATGCCGGCACAGGCACGCGCGTCCTCGGCCGCATCGTGGTGGTTGACCAGCGGCACGCCGGCCTCCTCGGCGGCGTACGGCAGCGAATTGGACACCAGGGAGTAGCAGCGGCGGGACAGCATCACCGTGCACACGTAGTCGTAGGCGGGACCGGGCAGTCCGGACACCTCCAGGCCTGAGCGGATCACGCCGAGATCGAACGCCGCGTTGTGGGCGGCCAGCACGTCACCGCCAATGAACGCCCCGATCTCGGGGAACAGTTCGCCGAAGCGCGGCAGGCCGGCCACCTGGTCCGGCCGGATGCCGTGGATCCGGACGTTGTGGTGATCGAAGGTGTCATGGCTTTCCGGCGGCCGCATGAGCCAGGAGGCCTCCTCGACGACGACGCCGCCGCGGACTTTGCTCAGGCCAACGGCGCATGGTGAACCTCGGAAGCCGTTCGCGGTCTCAAAGTCGATCGCCGTAAAGTCCAAACCCACGGCTCAACTTTAGCGCCCGGCGCCGGGACGTCCCGCACAGAGGCCGTCCAGTACCCTTAACTGGTGAACCCAATAGCAATGAGCGACCTCGCCGTGTCCGCCCTCGGCGGCGCCGGCCCCGTGCAGCCCCAGCTGGCCTCCTTACTGCCTGACTGGCTCAACCCGCAGGTGTTCCTGGCCAATCCGGCCTTCGCGCCCTGGGTGGTCCTGCTGGTGTGCGGCATCATCTTTGCCGAGACCGGACTGCTGATTGGCTTCTTCCTGCCAGGGGACTCCATGCTGTTCACGGCCGGGCTGCTCGTGGCCACCGGGACCATCCAGGTCAACATCTGGGTCCTGACGGCCCTCATCATCGTCGCCGCGATCATCGGCAACCAGGTCGGCTACCTGATCGGGTCCACGGCGGGACCTGCCCTGTTCAACAAGCCCAATTCCAAGCTGTTCAAGCGGGAAAACGTCGACAATGCCCATGCCTTCTTCGAAAAGCACGGCGGCAAGGCCCTGATCCTGGCCCGTTTCGTGCCGATCATCCGCACCTTCGTCCCGGTCATCGTGGGCGTCGCAGGCATGAGCAAGCGCAAGTTCTTCACCTACAACGTGATCGGCGCGGTGCTGTGGGGCGGCGGCGTCACCCTGCTCGGCTACCTGCTGGGCGACAAGGTGCCGTGGGTCAAGGACAACCTGGACATCATCTTCATCGCCATCGTGCTGCTCTCCGTGATTCCGATCGCCATCGAAGTGGTCCGCGGCATGATCGCCAAGCGGCAGGCCGAGAAGTACGGCACCGACGTCGTGGATGAGTTCATCGAGGAGCACGAACCGGAAGAAGAGCGCCGGACCCCATAACGCAGGACCCCACAGCGCAGGACCCGGCAGCACAGGGCTGTCGTAACAGCGCAACAGACGCATTAAACAAGGAAGGCGCCCCACCGCGTGGGGCGCCTTCCTTTGTGTCAGGTCTGGCTGGGCCGGCGCGGGGCCGCTACGTCCGGGCCAGGGCCTCGACGATGGCCGGCAGCAGCGCCCGGAACGCGTGGCCGCGGTGGCTGATGGCGTTTTTCTCCGCGGGCTCGAGTTCGGCGCAGCTGCGGTCCAGCCCGCTGGGCTGCAGGACGGGGTCGTAGCCGAAGCCGCCCTCCCCGCGCGGTTCGCGCAAGAGCACCCCTTCCAGCTGACCGTACTCCACCACTTCCCGGCCGTCCCCGGCCGGGGACGCCGGAACCGCCAGCGCCGCGGCGCAGACGAACGCTGCCCCGCGGTACCCGTCCGGCACGTCGGCCAGTTGCGCCAGGAGCAGGTTCAGGTTCGCGGCGTCGTCGCCGTGCCGGCCGGCCCAGCGTGCCGAGAAGATCCCGGGCGCGCCGCCCAGCACGTCCACGGACAGTCCGGAGTCGTCGGCAATCGCCACGAGCCCGGTGGCCTCCGCCACGGCCCGCGCTTTGAGGAGCGAGTTTTCGGCGAAGGTCACGCCGGTTTCGGCGACGTCGGGGGCCCCGACGGCGCCCGCGTCCACCACTTGGGTGTCGACGTCGAGCCCGGGCACCTGGCCGCGCAGCAGCTCCCGGAGTTCCCGGAGCTTGCCCTTGTTGTGGGTAGCCAGGACGAGCCGTGGGGCCGGGCTGCCGGCGGCAGTGCTGCCGGCAAGGGGCGCTCCCGCGGACGGCGCCTGCGTCACGGCGCTTCGGCCAGGGTGTCGCGCTGGATGGCGGCGAGCTGCTCCGTGCCCAGCAGCGCCAGGTCCAGCAGCTTGTTCAGCTCGTCGCGGTCGAAGGGGGCGCCTTCGGCGGTGCCCTGGACTTCCACGAACTTCCCGGATCCGGTCACCACGACGTTCATGTCGGTCTCGGCCCGCACATCCTCGACGTAGGGCAGATCGAGCATGGGCACCCCGTCGATGATGCCGACGGACACCGCGGCGATGGTGTCGATGAGGGGTTCGGCGTTCTTGCCGATCATCTTCTTCTCGCGGGCAAAGCGGATGGCGTCCGCCAGTGCCACGTAGGCGCCGGTGATTGCGGCGGTGCGGGTGCCGCCGTCGGCCTGCAGGACATCGCAGTCCAGCACGATCGTGATCTCGCCGAGGGCCTTGGTGTCGATGATCGAGCGCAGCGAGCGGCCGATCAGCCGGGAGATCTCGTGCGTGCGGCCGCCGATCTTCCCCTTGACCGACTCACGGTCGGACCGGGTGTTCGTGGCCCGCGGCAGCATGGCGTATTCGGCGGTGACCCAGCCGCGGCCCTCGCCCTTGAGCCAGCGCGGCACGCCCTCCGTCAGGGAGGCCGTGCACAGCACGCGGGTGTTGCCGAACTCGATCAGGGCCGATCCTTCGGCCTGCTTGGACCAGCCGCGGGTGATGCTGATCGGCCGCAGCTGGTCAGCGGTGCGGCCGTCGGCGCGGAGGACGGGGACAGTGGGAGCTTGGGAAGTCATGCCTTTAGCTTATCGACTCACCGGGTGTGCTAGACGGTGTAGTGCACCCCGGCGACGGCGACGGCCACGTCCTTGCCGAAGACTTCCTTTGCCTCGGCCATGACGGTGGTCGGGGAGGTCCAGACCGGGATGTGGGTCAGCAGCAGCCGCCGCGCGCCGGCGGCGACAGCGGCTTCTCCGGCCCGCTTGCCGGTCAGGTGGACGTCCTTGATCCCGTCGTCGCGGCCCTCCTCGAAGGCCGCTTCGCAGAGGAAGAGGTCGGCGTCGCGGGCCGCGTCCTCCAGGCCCGCGCAGGAGTCCGTGTCCCCCGAATAGCTGAGCACCCGCGTGACCGGGTTGCCATCCTTGTCCGGTTCGGTCACCTCGACGCGGAGCGCGTACGCCTCCTCCACCGGGTGGTTGACGGCGTACGGGGTGACCGTGAAAGGGCCCATGGTGACGGGCTTGCGTTCGGCCCAGTTGCTGAAGTCGAATTCCTCGTGCATCCCGGGGTCCAGGTCCAGCCCGTAGGCGGTGGCCATCCGGTCGGCGGTGGCGGCGGGCCCCCACACCGGAATCCGGCCGCGTCCCCAGCCGCCCGGTTTCCAGCGCACGGCCACGTGGAGCCCGCACAGGTCCATGCAGTGGTCCGGGTGCAGGTGGGTCAGGAAGATGGCGTCGATGTCCTCCAGGTCCGTGTAGCGCTGGATGGCGCCGAGCGCCCCGCTGCCGAGGTCCAGGACGATCTTCCAGCTCCGCTCGCCGTCGGTGGCGGTCAGCAGATAGCACGACGCCGGCGAGCCGGGCCCCGGGAAGGAGCCCGTGCAGCCCACGATGGTCAGCCTCACAGCAGGGATCCCCCGCCCGCGGCTCCGCCCACGAAGTTGGAGATCCGCGGCCGGCCCGAGCCGGCCCGGGCGGCGGCGATCATCTCCGGGGTGATCCGGGCAAGGCTGCCGGTGGGATACTGCGCCGCGACGTGGTCCACGTGGCGGACGCTGAGGACCTCGGGGCCAAGGAAGCGCCGGGCGAGGTGCTCGAACTGGGCGGCGTCGCCGGTGGCGATGAAGTTGTGCTCGGGGGCCGCGGCGTCCGTGCGCTCAAGGCCGCGGGACGCCAGGGCTCGGTAGACGTCCTTGGCCGTTTCCTCGGCGCTGGAGACCAGCGTGACGTCCTCGCCCATGACGAAGGAGATGACGCCGGTGAGCAGCGGGTAGTGGGTGCAGCCGAGCACCACGGTGTCCACGCCCGCGGCGATGAGCGGTGCCAGGTAGTCCCGGGCGACGGCGAGCAGCTCCGGCCCGGTGGTGATGCCGGCCTCCACGTAGGGCACGAACGCCGGGCAGGCCACGGACGTGATCTCCAGGTCCGGGGCAGCGGCGAAGGTGTCTTCGTAGGCGCGCGACCCCACCGTGGCCGAGGTACCGATCACGCCCACCCGGCCGGTGCGGGTCGCCGCGACGGCGCGGCGGACCGCCGGCTGGATGACTTCGATCACGGGAATCCCGTACCGGGCCGTGTAGCGTTCGCGGGCATCGCGCAGCACGGCGGCCGAGGCGGAGTTGCAGGCAATGGTCAGCAGCTTCACGCCGGAATCGACGAGTTCGTCCATGACACCGAGGGCGTTCGCCCGGACCTCGGCAATGGGCAGGGGGCCGTAGGGGCCGTGCGCCGTGTCGCCGACGTAAAGGATGGATTCGTTGGGCAGCTGGTCGATGATCGACCGGGCTACGGTGAGGCCGCCGACGCCGGAATCGAAGACGCCAATGGGCCGCGATCCCAATTCTGCTGCCGGCTGGGCGCCCCCGGGTCCGGTGGCGGTGCTGCTCGCTGGGCTGTCCGCAGCAGCCGCTGCCTGATCCGTACTCGATGCTGAAGTCATAATTATTCGAGGATAGGACAACGCCTGCGGGGCAGCCATCACATTGTGGCGCGCAACTCGTGTCTCATGGGTCACATTCTTGCGCTCAGTGGCGGGCGTCGAGGGAGTGCGCCATGGCCTGGACCAGAGACTCCTGCAGCCAGGTGGTGAAGTTATAGACCAGCGCGAGGTAGCTCTCGACGTCCTCGGCCTGGGACCAGTCCTGCATGAGGTGGACGTTGTCGGCGTCGGCGTCGTCGCGGATGTCGAGGCGTTCGGCCAGCACCAGCCGGACGTCGTTGAGCGCGGTGGCCCAGTGCCGGGCGTCGTCCGGGGTCAGCACGAGGTTCTCCCGGTCCAGGCTCAGGGCGGCAGCCTTCAGCGCCCCGATCTTGCCTTCGCGCAGCGACCGCTCGGTGTAGCGGCGGAACTCCAGGGAGGCGTCGTCGTCGTTCTTCATCACGTTCGGCAGCAGCCGGCGCAGGGCGCGGTCCGTGGGCTCGCGGGCCTCGGTGTCCAGGCCCACGAGGGCAGCCAGCGGGTCCTCGTTGGCGCGCACCTCCGGCTCGAGCATGGAGATGACGTCGTCGAACAGGCTGCGCAGCAGTTCCCGCTCTGCCGGTTCCAGATGGCCCCGGATTCCCTTGTGTCCGTATTTGAATGCCTTAGCCACGTTTGCCTTTGCCTTTGCCGGAACCGCTTCCGTCCCCGCCGGTGGCTTTTTCCACCGTGGCCCACAGGCCGTAGCCATGCATGGCCACGGCGTGCTGCTCCACCTGTTCCTTGCTGCCGTGCGCCACAATCGAGCGGCCCTTCTTGTGGACCTCCATCATGAGCTTGTTGGCCTTGGTCTCCGAGTAGCCGAAATAGCTGCGGAACACGAAGCTGACGTAGCTCATCAGATTCACGGGGTCGTTCCAGATCACGAGGTTCCAGGGGATGTCCGGGGCGGTCAGGACGTCGGTGGACGTCACTGTTCCTGTCTGGGTGCTCTCCCGTGTGTCCGGGCCGAGGGCAACGCTGAGGGTCATCTGTCCATTCTATGGGGATGCTGGGCCCACGCCGGCGAGGGCCCCGCGGCGAAGCGAAGCGAGACGTGGGAGGCGGTGGGTGGGCCCACGCCGGCGAGGGCCCCGCGGCGAAGCGAAGCGAGACGTGGGAGGCGGTGGGGACTAGAGTGAATTTGTGAGTACCTCCGCTGGCTGGGACCGTCCCCGCACGTCCCTGTATACCGACCACTACGAGTTGACGATGCTGCAGGGGGCTTTGCAGTCCGGGGCGGCCCACCGGAAATCGGTCTTTGAGGCCTTCGCACGGCGGCTGCCGGACGGGCGCCGCTACGGGATCGTGGCGGGCACCGGCCGCCTGCTCGAGGGGATCACGAATTTCCGCTTCGGCGCACCCGAGCTGGACTACCTGCGCCGCACCAAGGTCGTGAACGACCAGACCCTGGAGTACCTGGCCGATTACAGCTTCTCCGGCGACATCTGGGGGTATCCGGAGGGTGAAGCGTACTTCCCGAACTCCCCCGTGCTGATCGTGGAATCGACGTTCGCCGAGGCCTGCATCCTGGAGACGTACCTGCTCTCCGTGCTCAACCACGACTGCGCGATCGCCTCGGCCGCTTCCCGGATGATCTCCGCGGCCGGAACCCGCCCGTGCATCGAGATGGGGTCGCGGCGGACGCACGAGGAGTCCGCCGTTGCGGCAGCCCGGGCAGCGGTCATTGCCGGGTTCGACAGCACCTCGAACCTGGAGGCCGGATTGCGCTACGGGCTGAAGACGGTGGGCACGGCCGCGCACTCCTTCACCTTGCTCCACGACTCCGAGCGCGAGGCCTTCGAGGCCCAGATTGCCGCCTTCGGGCCGGGGACTTCGCTGCTGGTTGACACGTACGACGTCGAATCGGCCGTCCGCACCGCCGTCGACCTCGCCGGGGACAAGCTGGGCGCGGTCCGGCTGGACTCCGGCGACCTCGTCGCCCAGGCCCAGTGGGTGCGGCAATTGCTCGACGAGCTCGGCAATGACCGCACCAAAATCGTGGTGACCTCCGACCTCGACGAATTCGCCATCGCGGCGCTGCAGTCCGCACCGGTGGACTCCTACGGCGTGGGCACGTCCCTGGTGACCGGCTCCGGCGCCCCGACGGCAAGCATGGTCTACAAGCTCGTCAGCCGCACCGACGACGCCGGCGAGTTCACCCCGGTCGCCAAGGCCGCCAAGAACAAGGCCAGCAAGGGAGGCCGCAAGTACGCGCTCCGCAAGCTCAACGAACGCGGGACCGCCACGGCCGAAATCGTGGGCGTCGGCCACCACCCGGAGGACGACGGCAACGACCGCCCGCTGCTGCGGCAGTTCGTCAAGAACGGCGAGCTCCTGCCCGGGTGGACCGGCCCCGAGGGGGTCCAGCGCGCCCGCCGGCGCCATGCGGAGACCATGAGGGAGCTCCCCGCGGTCGTGAACCGGCTGCAGCGCGGCGAAGCTGCCATCCCCACCATCTACGAGGAGGACTAAATGTCCCGCGCCCTGATCATCGTTGACGTCCAAAACGATTTCTGTGAGGGCGGTGCCCTGCCCGTCGCCGGCGGGGCCGGCGTCGCCGGGGAGATCAGCGAGTATGTTGACGCGCACCATGGCCAGTTCGACCACATCGTGGCCACCCAGGACTGGCACATCGATCCGGGAGCGCACTTCTCGGACGAACCTGACTTCGTGGAGAGCTGGCCGCCGCACTGCGTGGCGCGCACCCGGGGGGCGGAACTGCACCCTGATCTCGATCCGGAGTACATCCAGGCGTACTTCCGCAAAGGCCAGTTCGCCGCGGCGTATTCCGGCTTCGAAGGCCTCCTGGCCCCCGACGACGACGTCCCCACCGGCGACCGGAAGCCCGGCGCCATGCCCGTCCCCGGCGCCGAAGACGCCGATAGCTCTGAGGGGTCCGTTTCCGGCGAGGATGCGATCGGGCTGGACGACTGGCTGCAGAGCCACGACGTCGAGGATATCGTGGTGGTGGGGATCGCCACCGATTACTGCGTCAAGGCGACCGCCCTGGATGCCGTCCAGGCCGGCTACTCCGTCACGGTGCTGCGCGGCCTCACGGCCGGAATCGCCGAAGACCTCGACGACGCCGTGGCCGAGATGGAGCTGGGCGGCGTCGATGTCCTTTGAACCGGCCGCGGCAGTAGACTCGAAATCCTTGCCATACCGCCAGACTTGCCATATTGACAGACCCGTAGAACCCCGGAGTACACCATGAAGAAGACCCTGACCGTTCTCATTGCCGCCGGAGCGCTGCTCGGCGCCGCCGGCTGCTCAGCCTCGCCGCAGCTGAGCAACGCCGAAACCTGCGCCCGGGTCAAGACCGTGGTCTCCGCCCAGTCGGCCACGTCCGACAAGGCCGGCATGACCCGGGTCGCCAACCAGTTGAGGCCCATCAAGGCGTCGGCGTCCGACGACCTCCGGGCTCCGCTGCAGACCATCATCGAGTACTTTGACGAGTCGGCCAAGCCCAGCCCGGACACGGCCAAGCTCGCGAACATGAAGGCCGGCTACACGCAGGCGGGCCAGACCTACGGCCAGATCTGCGGCTCCGGCGGCCAATAAAGCCGGCTCAAGACCAGCAGAGCGGCATAAAAAATGGGACCAGGATGACCCTGGTCCCATTTTTTGCTGCGCGCGTCTTTCGAACCTGCCTGCGGCTACTTCCGCCCGATGAACCAGTCCTGCAGCTTCCGCAGACGGGTCTGCAGCTGCTCCTCGTTGGCCTGCGCGACGGCCGGGCCGCCGCAGACGGTGCGGAGTTTGGTGTGGATGACCCCGTGCGGGGTCCCGGTCCGGGCGGACCACGCCGCGACGTTCTTGGCCAGTTCCGTGCGCAGGTCCATGAGCATCCGGTGGTCGGGCACGGCCGGGGCCGCCGCCTCGGTGGTGGCCGCCTGCGGGGCGCGCTTGTTCTTGCGGTTGAGCTGGTCGTGCTGGCGCTGGCGCAGCAGGGTGCCCACCTGCTCGGCGTCGAGCAGTCCGGGGATTCCAAGGAAATCGAGCTCGTCTTCGGAGCCCACCTCGCCGCCGGTGCCGAACTCGCCGCCGTCGAAGAGCACGCGGTCGAAGGACGCCTGGGAGTCGAGGGCTTCGAATTTTCCCTTCATGAGCGAGTCGGAGGCCTTTTCCTCACGGTTCGCCTCGTCCATGAGCGAGTCTTCGGGGTTGAAAAGGCCGTCGCTGTCTTCCTTCTCCGGCCGGTCCAGGGCATGGTCCCGCTCGGCCTCCATGGAGTTGGCCAGGGCCATCAGCTGCGGCACCGAGGGCAGGAAGACCGACGCCGTCTCACCGCGTTTGCGGGCACGCACGAAACGGCCCACGGCCTGGGCGAAGAACAGCGGGGTGGACGTCGAGGTGGCATAGACGCCGACGGACAGCCGCGGAACGTCCACGCCTTCGGACACCATCCGCACGGCCACCATCCAGCGCTTCTCGCTGGCGGTGAATTCCTCGATCTTGCTGGAGGCCTTGGCGTCGTCGGAGAGGATGACGGTGGGCGATTCGCCGGTGATCCGCTTCAGCTGGCCGGCGTAGGCGCGGGCGTCCTCGTGGTCGGTGGCGATGACCAGGCCGCCGGCGTCCGGGACGCTGCGCCGCACTTCGCTCAGGCGCTTGTCCGCCCCGGCCAGGACGGCGGGGATCCATTCGCCGGCGGGGTTCAGCGCGGTGCGCCAGGCCTGCGAGGTGATGTCCTTGGTCACGGCCGACTCGCCGAGCGAGGCCGCCATTTCGTCGCCGGCGCTGGTGCGCCAGCGCATCTGACCGGAATAGGCCATGAACATGACCGGGCGGACCACGTGGTCCCGCAGGGCCTTGCCGTAGCCGTAGGTGTAGTCGGCCTTGGAGCGCCGGATCCCGTCCCGGTCCTCCGCATACTCCACGAACGGGATGGGCGAGGTATCGGAGCGGAACGGGGTGCCGGTCAGGGACAGCCGGCGGGCCGCGGGGTCGAACGCCTCGCGGAGGCCGTCTCCCCAAGACAGCGCCTCGCCGCCGTGGTGGATTTCGTCCAGGATCACCAGCGTCCGGGCGGCCTCGGTCTTGGCCCGGTGCAGCATGGGCTTGCTTGCCACCTGGGCGTACGTGACGGCGACGCCGATGAACCCGCGGCCGTGCTGGCCGTCGGCGTTCTTGAAGTTCGGGTCGATCGCGATGCCGACTCTGGCGGCGGCGTCGGCCCACTGGCGCTTCAGGTGGTCGGTGGGCGCCACGATGGTCACGCGGTTCACGACGCCGGACTCGATGAGCATGGAGGCCACCCGCAGCGCGAAGGTGGTCTTACCGGCGCCGGGGGTGGCGACGGCGAGGAAATCCTTGGGATGGGTGCTGAAGTAGCTGTCCAGCGCCTCCTGCTGCCAGGCGCGCAGTTTCGGGGCGGTGCCCCAGGCGGCCCGTTCGGGATAGGCAGGGGGAAGCGTGGGTCCGCCGAAGAGTGTCTCTGTCACTGGGGCGCCCCCCATCCGCGCATGGCTGCAGCCGACGGAGAAACCCAATTAAGCACAAAAACACCAATCTTTTCGGATGGACCGTAAGGCGGAAACCGGACAGCATGGACCGGAAAGCGGAAGAACAGGATGAAGGCGCCAAACCGCGGCAGTGCCGCCGGGCGCCGTCGGGCCAGGCCGCGGGCCAGCGCCTAACGGATCCCGTGCGGGCCGTTATTGGACGTTACTTGTCGCCGGAGCCCTTGCCGCCGTCGTTTCCGGGGCGCAGGCCCTCGTAAACTTCCTTGCACTCGGGGCAGACGGGGAACTTCTGCGGGTCACGGCCCGGTGTCCAGACCTTGCCGCAGAGGGCGATCACGGGTTCACCGGTCAGCGCGGATTCCATGATCTTTTCCTTGCGCACGTAGTGCGAGAAGCGCTCCCGGTCACCGGGCTCCACTTCCTGGCGCAGTTCCTCGCGCTCGATCGTGGCCGTTGACGTCCCGGCTCCGGAGAGCTCACGCATCGGGTCGTTTTCGAGAGGATCGGTCATGCTAGTCATGACACCCATCTTAGCCGTTAGAAGCGCGCCGCCGGACCTGCCGGATCAGGACGGCGGTCCTGCGGAAGGTTCGAAAGCGGCACCTAAAGGCCCTGCCAGGCGGGTTTGTGGTCGTAGCTGTGGCGGTAGTAATCGGCCAGCCGGAGTGAGGACGCCGCCGCCTCGTCGACCAGGATGCTGGCATGCCGGTGCAACTGCAGCACGGAGGCGGGGCAGATGGCGGCGACCGGCCCCTCGGCGAGGTCCCGCACGGCTTGGGCCTTCTGCGCGCCCGTGGCGACCAGCAGGACGTGGCGGGCGTCCAGGATGGTGCCCAGGCCCTGGGTCAGGACGTGGTGGGGCACCTCGGCCAGGCTGCCGAAAAACCGTGCGTTGTCCCGGCGTGTCTGCTCAATCAGGGTCTTGATCCGGGTCCGGGAAGCCAGGGAAGAGCCGGGCTCGTTGAACCCGATGTGGCCGTCCGTTCCGACGCCGAGCAGCTGCAGGTCCACTCCCCCGGCGTCGCAGATGCTGTCTTCATACCGCTGGCAGGCCGCGGGGATGTCCGTCGCCGCGCCGTCGGGCACGTGGACGTTGGCCGGGCTGACGTTCACCCGCGCCGTGAATTCGCGCGCGATCACCTCGCGGTAGGACTGGGGATGGCCCGCCTGGAGTCCCACGTACTCGTCCAGCGCGAACGCCCGGGCCTGGCTGAAATCCAGGCCGTCGCGCTCGTGCCGCAGGGCCAGCTCGGTGTAGATCGGCAGCGGGGTGGAACCGGTCGCCAGGCCCAGGACGGCGTCGGGCTTGCGGCGAAGAAGGGCCTCCACCGCATCCGCTGCCAGCGATGCGATCTGTTTGCTGCCGGGAAGGATGACAACTTCCATGATCCTGCCTTTACTGGCTTACCTGGTGTTCGGGGAGGGGCACTCCCAGCATGCACCCGTCAGCGGTTCACGGCCAGTTGTGCCAGCAGCTCGGGCGCCCGCCGGTCCAGCCAGGCTCCGCCGGTCCGGACACCGGCCGCAAAGAGCGCAAGGCCCAGGATTGGTCCGAGAACCAGGGTGATCCAGCCCGGCACGGGGCTTCCGGTGATGAACTGCGCGGCCACCAGCGCCGCTTCGGGCGCCACGAGGACCATGAGGACCGCCATGCCGCCGAACTGCACGGCGAGGGTCTGGGCCACGTTCCCCGGGGGTTTCTTGAAGGGGCTGTCTCCCGGCAACGGGACGCTGACGGTGTAGCGCGCCGAGATCACGGAGGCCAGGCCGAGCCCGCTGAAGAGGACGCCGAGCGAGAGTCCCAGGACCGCGGGCAGCTTGTCCCACGCCCCTGTGACGAAGAAGGGTCCAATGCTGAAGATGAGCACCACGGGCAACGCGAAGCTCAGGCATGCTGCCGCCCGGCCAAGCCGGTCGTCGGCGCCGCGCACGCCGGCGGCCACATGCAGGGCGAACGCGGTGCTGTCGTAGGAGACGTCCGTCGAGATGGACCATGCCAGCAGGAAGGCCGTCAGCGGTCCCACGAACTGGAAGGGGCCGTAGAACCCACTCTGGCTGCCCTGGAACAGGAACAGCACGGGCAGGAGCGGAACCACCACGAGCGCGCCGGCGTAGCGGGGATCGCGCAGCCAGTAGTACAGCGACCTCGCCGCGACGGCCGCGGCGGGCGTGGCAGGGAAGACGCGGAACAGGCCCGGCCCGCCGGTCCGCCGTTTGGACGTTCCGGCGTAGGGCGGGTTCACTAGGGCCCGCTGCAGGAGCACCTTCCAGGCCAGGGCGAGCCCGGCCAGGGTGGCCGCCGCGATGAGGAACTTCGCGGCCGCTGCCGCGTAGTTTCCCGCCGCGACCTCGCCGCCGAGCGCGAAGGCGGCCCCGGCCGGTGTCCAGGACAAGGTCCGGGCCAGGTCGGACGGGAAATCGCCCGAGCCGGAGATGCCCTTCGCGATGCCTGCCAGGATGGGGCCCATGAGGACGAGCGGGATGAGGAAGGCGACGGCGCTGATGTCCTTGAAGCGCCGGGAGCTTGCCAGGCCGGCCGTTGCGGTGGTCACCACCTTGGACAGCACCACGCAGCTCAGCACCCCCAGCACGGCACCCACGAGCGCGCCGGCCGCAGCGGGCGCGCTGCGGGACCACGTCCCCACGGTGGCGAGGGCGACGAGCGTGGTGGCCAGCCCCGGGATGCCGATCAGCCCGCCCAGGGCCAGCCCTGCCAGCAGCTGCGGCAGGGGCACGGCGAAGGTGGCGAAGCGGGCCGGGTCCAGGGTCATGTCGGCGGCGGAGACCGCCACCGGGATGATCGCCCAGCCCAGGAGAGCTGCCGCGCCGCCCAAGACCACCACGGTCTGGGCGAGGTCGATCTCCTGGCTGCGGAGGAACAGCAGCCCGGCAACACAAAGGCCGACAATGCCCAGGGCGTACAGGGCGCCGATGCCGATTCCCACCAGCTGCCAGGGGCTGCGCCGGAGACTGTTGCGCAGCAGGGTCAGCTTCAGCCTCAGAAGGTGCGCAACCATTCCAGCCCTTCCGTGTGGTTCCGGCCGCCCACCAGCTGCACAAAGCGGTCTTCCAGGCTTGCCCCGGCGCGGACGTCCTCCACCGTGCCGGCCGCCAGGACCCTGCCGCCGGCGACGACGGCGACGTGGTCGCACATGCGCTGGACCAGGTCCATGACGTGGCTGGAGACAATGACCGTCCCGCCGGAGGCGACGTAGCGGTCCAGGATGTCGCGGATGTTCGCCGCGGAGACGGGGTCCACGGACTCGAACGGCTCGTCCAGGACCAGAAGCCGCGGCGCATGGATCAGCGCCGAGGCGAGCGCGATCTTCTTGCCCATCCCGGCGGAGTAATCCACCACCAGCGTGCCGGCGTCGTTGCCCAGGTCCAGCGCGGCGAGCAGCTCCGCGACGCGTGAGGCCACGAGGTCCCGGTCCATTCCGCGCAGCAGGCCGGCGTACGTCACGAGCTGCTCGCCGCTCAGGCGGTCGAAAAGCCGGACGCCGTCGGGCAGGATGCCCATCAGCTTCTTGGCCTCCAACGGATGCTGCCAGACATCGACGCCGTGGACCAGCGCGGTGCCGAAATCGGGGCGCAGCAGGCCCGTCGCCATGGACAGCGTGGTGGTCTTGCCTGCGCCGTTGGGGCCGACCACCCCGTAGAAGGATCCTGCCGGGACCTCCAGGCTGATGCCGTCGACGGCGATTTTTTCACCGAAGCGCTTGGCGAGGCCGAGCAGGGCCAGGGCAGGTACCTGCGGGGCAGAGGCGAGCGGGGCTGGCTGTCCCTGCGGGCCAGGGTGTTGGGAAGTCATGACGCTAGACTAACCGGCCCGGAGCCGGAAAAGCGTAGTCCGCAAGGCGTACTCTTTTTCACCCGTTTTCACTCGTTTTCGCCCCGCACCTGCCCCGGAACCGGTATCTCCCGGCCCGGGGCCGGCGGGCCGTGCGGACCGCCGCCCTAGAACGAATGCCGGGGTACGGCGCGCTCGTATTGCGGCGGCCACGCCAGATCGTGGCCGAGCTCGAAGGCTGCCCGCAGCCACCAGTGCGGATCCCGGAGTGCGGCCCGGGCGATAAAAACGCCGTCGGCCTGGCCGGTGGCCACGGCGTGCTCGGCCTGTCCGGCCGAGGTCAGCAGCCCCACCGTGCCGGTTTTGATCCCGGTTTCGCGCCGGATCCGGGCGGAGAACCCGGTCTGGTAGCCCGGGCCGATCGGAATCTGCTGGTGGGCAACGGCCCCGCCGGAAGAAACGTCCACCAGGTCCACCCCGTGCTCCGCGGCGGCGCTTGCCATCCGGACGGAGGCCTCGGCGTCGATCCCGCCCGGCGCCCAGTCGGAGGCCGAGATCCGTAGCAGCAGAGGCATGGAATCGGGGATGACGGCGCGGACGGCATCCACCACGGCAAGCGTCAGCCGGTTCCGCCCCGCCTCGTCGCCGCCCCAGCGGTCGGTGCGGTCGTTGACCAGCGGGCTCTGGAACTGGTGCAGCAGGTAACCGTGGGCGCCGTGGAGTTCGATCGTGTCGAATCCGGCCTCGACGGCCCGCACTGCGGCGGCGGCGAAATCGGCGATCACGCCGTTGATCTGTGCTTCCGTCATGGCCGACGGCGGCGCGTAGCCGTCGAAGGCGCCCGTGCCGGGACCCACGGTGTCCCAGCCGCCCTCGGCCGCCGGCACGCTGCCGCTCTTGCCCGAAAACGGCCAGTAGGAGGATGCTTTCCGGCCGGCGTGCGCCAGCTGGGTGCCGATCTTGGTCTCCGCCGTGCCGTGGCGGTGCACGAAGGCGGTGATGCGTTCCCAAGCCTCGGCCTGGTCATCGTTGTAGATGCCGGCGTCGCGGGGGCTGATCCTGCCCGCCGCGTTCACCGAGTTGGCCTCGGTGAGGATGAGGGCCGCTCCCCCGGTGGCGAAGGAACCCAGGTGCATGAGGTGCCAGTCGGTGGGCACTCCCTCGCCCGTCTCGGGCTCGCAGCTGTACTGGCACATCGGGGACACCCAGCCGCGGTGCTGCAGCCGCAGCGACCTCAGCTCCAGCGGCGTGAAGAGCGCGGATCCCACTAGAAGAGCACCCGCGCGAGGCCCTGCCGCGCCTTGGCGACGCGTTCGTCACCGGTGCCCACGACGTCGAACAGCTCCAGCAGCCGGACCCGGGCGGTCTCCCGTTCCGGGCCGAAGTTGCGGCCAATGAACGCCACGATCCGGCCCAGGCCGTCCTCGATGTGGCCGCCGGCGATGTCCAGGTCCGCGACACCGAGCTGGGCATCGAGGTTGTCCGGCTCATCGGCCGCGAGCCGGCGGAGGGCATCGGATTCGGGCCCGGAGAGGGACTGCAAACGGTCCATGAGTTCCACCTGCGCCAGCCCGGCCTTGGCCTCGGCGTCGCTGGGCATCTCGTTCAGGGCCTGCCGGTAGGCTGCGGCGGCGGCGCCGTAATCGCCCGCCTCAATCGCGTCGAACGCCGCCTGGTGGAGCGGCGGCAGCGGCGGTGCCTCCGGTTCCCCGCTGCCGGGGCCGCCGGCTCCGATCCGTCCGGTCACGCCGTTGGCGGCCGCGACCTTGAGGAGTTCATCGAACAGGGAGCGTATTTGCTGTTCCTCCGCCCCGCCCTGGAAGAGCGGGACGGGCTGGCCCTTGACCACGGCGACGGCCGTCGGCACGGCCTCGACCTGGAAGGCCTGGGCAAGCTGCGGGAAAACGTCGATGTCCGCGGCCCCGAGGACCAGCTGGCCGTCGTAGCTCTCGACGACATTTTCGAGGACGTCCACCAGCTGGCCGGAGCCCGGCGAGTAGGAGGCCCAGAGGGCAATCACCACGGGCACCTGGGCCGAGAGCTCCACGAGCTCCTGGAAGTTGCCTTCGGTCACGTCCACGCGCAGCGGGCGGGCGGTGTCGTGGCCGCCGCGTCCTGGTGCGGCGGGGGCGCCCGGGGCGGCGGGGCCGGCCGCGGACGGCGCCGGCCGTTGTTTCAAGGCGGACAGATCGACGGCGCCGCGCAGGTTCAGCGGGCTGGCGGCAACTGGCGGGACCGGTCGGGAAGCTGGCGTTGTCATAGCTCCACTCTAGCCATTGAAGGCCGGCCCGGCGCCACCCGGGCCGGCGGCGACGGCTACTTGAAAGAAGCCCCCACCAGGCCGCGGGTGGCAGCCACCAGCTTCATTGGATCCTTGGACCCGGCGGGCGGAACGTAGACGGCCACGGACTCGGCGAAGTTCAGCACCATGCCCGTGCTGGTCTCCTTGCCGCCGGCCAGGGCGGCCGCGTCGTCGCCGATCGTGAGCTTGTCGCCCGAGGCCTTCGGGGTGCCGTCGAAGGCGAAGTTCAGCCGGCCCAGGACCAGCGCGCCGCCGTCGGCAGTTCGGAACACCACCGTGTTCCCCGGGGCCACCTTGTGCGTGAAGGAGAAATTACCATTGACGCCCGACTTGACGACGTCGGCCTGATAGGCGAGGGTGTCCGCGATGTACGGGGAGGACTTGCCCTCGACCAGCTTGTCCTTGAAGGCCGAGTCCGCCTTGGTCAGACGGTCGCCCAGGCCGGCGAGCGCTTCGTCGCCGCTGTAGAGCAGTCCGGACTTGTCCGCGGAGGCCAGCGTTTCGGTGCCGGCCCGCCCGATCGCCGGGAACGTCGCCCCCGGCTGCAGCGGCGTGCTGCTGATGAGCTTGTAGTTCTCCCGCGGGGAAGCCTGGGTCAGGGTCAAGAGCTGCGGAACGACGTTGCCGTCACCCTGCGTCACGGCCATGACCGAGCGCGGCCAGCTGCGCTTGTTGGTGACTACGGTGGTCAGCAGCTGGGTGGAGCGCACCGGCATGCGGGTCTCGTAGGAGCCGACCCGTGACCGGATCTTGTAATTCTGCGTGCGAACCTCAAGCTCGGACTGCGCCACTCGCGGCGCAAGCTTGGCGGCGTCCTTCGCCGCGTCACCGGCGTTGACCGCACTGGCGACCTGTTCCAAGATGCGGCGGAACTGGGCGTCCAGCAGCACCGGGGCATCGGGCGCCGGGTCCGCGGCGGAACTGCCCGCAGTCGTGCTGGTGGAGGCCGTGGCGCTGCTGGAGGCAGTGGCGCTCGGCGACGGCGACGGGGTCTGGGCAGTCTGCGCGGCCTGGGCCGCCACTGTGGTCCCCGTGACGGCTGCTGCCGTCAGCACCGCTACGACCACGCTGGAACGGCGCAGCGTACCTGCGCCCCACTTCTTCTGTTCCGGTGCAGTTTTTTTCTGTTCCGGGGCACCATCATCCGGCGCGGCCGGCTGCGGTGCAGTATTCTCCGGCGCGGCCGGCTCTGTTGCGGTGGTCCCGGTTGCGGTGGGCTGCGTTGCCCCGGCGGCCGGGTCCTCCGATGGCCGGCCGGCGCGGCGGGCCCCGGCCTTTGCCTGCGCGCGGCGAGCGAACGAGCTGCCGCCTCCTCCGCTGCGGGTGCCTGAGCCCCGATTGCCTGAGCCCCGGCCGCCGGACGAGGGCTTGAAGACGAGCAGCGCCCCACCCGCGATGATCAGGAGTCCCCCCAGCACCATCAACGGAATGGCCCAAGGGGTGGACGTATCGTTCGGGAAGGTCATCGTGACGGTGCTCGGCGCAGGCTTGGTGCCGTCCGTTGCGAGGAGCAGGGACCAGTCGCCGTCGGCCGGAGCGTTCCAGGAGTAGTTCATTTCACCGCTGGCGTTCTCCGTGCTGACCCAGAGATCGGACCCGGCCGGCGACGGCGCGGTGGCATCGCCGTCGGTGTGAATCAGCTGCAATGACTTGCCATCGTCCGAGACGCCGGCCACAGTGTTGTGCGCCGTCTTGGCCACCCACGCGTCGACGTCGTCCGACCGTCCGGCGGCCAGCATGAAGTTGCCCTGGCCCTTGACGTTGATCGTGACGGTTCCGGGGTGGAGGGTCCTCAGCTTTTCGTTGAAAACGGTCAGCGGCGCGGCCTGACCGGCCGGAGCCGTTGCCGTGATTGTCTCTGGGGGAGCCCAGAACGTCTTCTGGCCAATTCCGGCCAGCAGCGTCAGGAGGCCGAGCAGCACCAGGGCGACTGCAGTCTTGAAACGCAAAATACACCTATCATCAGCGGACATTTAGCTTCAATAGTAACCATTTTGTTACCCGCGAGTCAGATCGGTGACCCGGTCCGCCTCCGCCGCCAGCGTCCGCACGGTCGCCCTACCCTTGAGCTGACAAGCCTGCTGATAGTGTTTGCGGTGATCATCACACCAGCGCCGCCGCGGTGGCACCGCTTAGATTTAAGGGCATTCAACGCAGTGACTGAACACACGGATTCGTCCTCCGCAGGACCGGACCAAACCCAGGAATCCGGCAACCAGGAACGCAGCCCCCAGCCAACTGCCTCCAGCCCGCGGCTCGCCGCGGCCGGTGTGCTCCTTTCCCTGGCCCGGCGCCTGCGCCAGCCCTTGCCAGGAGCCCAGCCGCGGCTTCGCTTCGAGATGCCGCCCGAGCACGAGGCCGAAGCTGGAGCGGAGGCCGAGGACGGCATCGGCGAGCGATTCGGTAGCCCCGGTCCCCGGATGTCCACCCAGCATCCCCTGTACATGGGATTCATGGGCACGGTCGGCGTCGGCGTCGCGCTTCTGGTCTATTGGATCGGCTCCAACACGACACAGCTGCTCCTGTGGATCGTCACGGCCCTG
Organism: Arthrobacter sp. YAF34; assembly: GCF_052113245.1. Taxonomy (NCBI): domain Bacteria; kingdom Bacillati; phylum Actinomycetota; class Actinomycetes; order Micrococcales; family Micrococcaceae; genus Arthrobacter; species Arthrobacter sp. YAF34. Next base: position 42,320 of record NZ_JBFRCV010000017.1, on the reverse strand, counting down.
TTCATCACCCTCGGCCTGGACCCGGTGGTGCGCTGGCTCGAAGGCAAGAACATCCCCCGGGCCGCCGGCATCCTCATGGCCGTGGCCACCCTGGCACTGGCGGTAGCCGCCTTTTTCGCCACCCTGATCCCCACGATCGTGCAGCAGGTAACGCAGGTGGTGCAGCAGTCGCCGCAATGGGTCCAGAATTTCATTGACTCGGACTTCTTCCGGACCGTGGACCAGCAGTTCGGCGTCCGGGACCGGATCTCCCAGGAGCTCGCGAAGTTCGTCAACAACTCGGAGGCCATGAGCGGCATCTTCGGCGGCGTGGTCGGCTTCGGCACCTCCGTGGCGAACGGGCTGTTCGGCGCCCTGATCGTGCTGGTCCTCAGCCTCTACTTCCTCGCCGCCCTTCCCTCGATGAAGAAGTGGGGCTACCGGCTCGCGCCGCGCTCGCGCCGCACCCGGGTCGCAGCCCTGTCCGAGGAAATCACCGGATCCGTGGGCAACTACGTGATCGGCCAGGCCGCCGTGGCACTGCTGAACGCCACCTTCGCCTTCATCGTGATGTCGATCATCGGAGTGCCGTTCGGCACGCTGCTGGCGTTCGTGGTGGCCCTGCTGGCGTTCATCCCGCTCGTGGGCGGCATGATCGCCGGGTTCCTGGTGACGCTCGTTGCCCTGACCGCCGGATGGCAGACGGCGCTCGTCTTCGCCATCTGCTACTTCGCCTACCTCCAGTTCGAGGCGTACTTCATCTCCCCGCGGATCATGCAGAAGGCGGTCGCGGTCCCCGGGGCCGTCGCCGTCATTTCGGTGATCGCCGGCGGCAGCCTGCTCGGCGTGCTGGGAGCCTTGATCGCCATCCCCACCGCCGCTGCGATCCTGCTCCTGGTCAAGGAGATCTTCATCGCCCGCCAGGACAGCCGCTAACCGGTTTCCGCACCGAATTTCCGCACTTAAACGCGCTTAAAGAGGGCAGCCGCACCGTGGATCCACGGTGCGGCTGCCCTCTTTCGGCGCGGTTTTCCGGATGGGGGTCAGGAATGCGCCGTGGCGACCGGACCGTCCCACTCCAGCGGCAGCGCGGTTCCGGCGCTGCCGGGGATGACCTCGTCCACGATCTCGTTGAGCACCCGCCCGGCGTATTTCTCCCCCACCCACAGGTGCTTGGCGCCGTCGACCCCCACCACCTGCGCCTGCGGAACGGCGGCGAACCTCGCCGCGGCGGCCGCCGGCTGCAGGTAATCGTCGTGCTCGGGGACCAGGACCTTCAGCGGCTTGGCCGTCTCGGCCCATTCCTTGAGATGCACGTCCGTGGCCCGGTGCAACGGGGGCGAGAGCAGCACTGCCCCTTCGATCTCCGAGGCTACGGGCTCCGTGGCGCCGTACATGAGGGCAAGCTCGGTGCCGAAGGACCAGCCCACCAGCCACCGGTTCGGAAGGCCCCGGTCCACAGCGAAGCGCACTGCAGCCTCGACGTCGAGCCGCTCGCCGACGCCTTCCTCGAAGGCTCCCCCGCTGGTTCCGCGCGGCGAGGACGTGCCCCGGGTGTTGAAACGCAGCACGGCGATCCCGGCGAGGGCCGGCAGCCGGTAGGAGGCCTTGCGGTAGACGTGCGAATCCATGAAGCCGCCGTGCGTCGGCAGCGGGTGCAGCGTGATGAGCGTTGCCTTGATCTCGCCGGATTCCGGGAGTGCCAGTTCGCCCACCAGCCGGTGACCGTCCGAGGTGCGGAGTTCGACGTTCTCGCGGCGGGCCGGGAGGACGGTGGAGGCGCGGATGGCGGTTGGCTCGGACGGCTGGGTGAAGACGTACGACGCGGGATCAAAAGTCATGCAGTCAACCTTAGCGAAAGCAGTCAGCGGTACCGGTAAGTCCGGGTGGTCCAGCAGTTGCTGTGCCAGTGGCGGCGCTCGGCGAGACCTGCCGCGGCACCAAAGAGGTGGTCCTCGGACCAGACCACCAAGTGGGCGATTCCCGGCAGGACGGCGGTGGAGCAACCGGGGCAGATGTACGTCTTCTCGGCACGGCTCGCGGTGATGGAGCGGACCATCCATTCGCCGTCGGGCGCGCTCTCGCGGCGGGCGATCCCTGTGCGGGCGCGCTCCAGGTCAAGTTCCGGCGTCGGGCCGTATTTGCCACCGGGTCTAGCTCCGGGCTTGGCTGACCGGCCGGAGCCTGAGTTTGCCGACGCTGCTTTTCCTGACGCTGGGCGGCGGGGGCGGTTGGAACGGGGCATGCTTCCATTCTGCCCCAGGCCCGCGACCATTCCGCAGACGGTAGAGTGGACCGGGTGCGTTTAGTCATAGCCCGCTGCTCCGTTGATTACGTCGGCCGCCTCAAAGCCCACCTGCCGCTGGCCACCAGGCTCTTGCTGGTGAAGGCCGACGGTTCGGTCCTGGTCCATTCCGATGGCGGGTCCTACAAACCGCTGAACTGGATGAGTCCTCCTGCGTCCCTGCGGGTCTCCAGCCCCGATGAGGTCGACGTTGAGGTCGGGGTCATCGAGCAGTGGACGGTCCAGTCCGCCAAGACCGATGACCGGCTCATCATCAACATTCATGAGCAAATCCATGACACATCCCACGAGCTGGGCCAAGACCCCGGGCTGATCAAGGACGGCGTCGAGGCCGACCTCCAGCGCCTCCTGGCCGCGCAGATCGAACTTCTCGGCACCGGCTTCTCACTGATCCGCCGGGAGTACTTCACAGCGATCGGCCCCGTGGACATCCTGGCCCGGGACGCTGATGGCGCCACCGTGGCCATTGAACTCAAGCGGCGGGGCGACATCGACGGCGTCGAACAGCTCACCCGGTACCTGGAACTGCTCAACCGCGATCCCCTGCTGGCCCCGGTCCGCGGAATCTTCGCCGCCCAGCAGATCAAACCGCAGGCCAAGGTGCTCGCCAAGGACCGCGGAATTGACTGCGTGACCCTGGACTACGATGCCATGCGCGGCGTTGACGACAGCGAATCCCGGCTCTTCTGAGCGCCCGCCGCGGCGCGCTGTGCGGGCGCCGCATGGCGTTCAGCAGTTCTTTGCACAAAATTTATGCATTTCTCTGGTGATCCCGTTGACCTGACGCACGTGTCATGAAATTCTTATACGAGTCTTTGTGTAGGTGTTTTTTCATGCTCGCAAGACATGTTGCGAGCGTGAAGCTCCTGCCGCCAAGATCCGGGCATCCGGATCCGAAGCCACGGTTCTTCTCGCGGAGTGACCAAGTGCGGTGTGAAGTGCGCCGGACTTATTCAAGATCCATAATGAGGAGAAACAAATGGCACAGGGAACTGTCAAGTGGTTCAACGCAGAAAAGGGCTTCGGCTTCATCACTCCGGATGACGCTGACGGCGATGTCTTCGTTCACTACTCCGAGATCCAGACCGGCGGCTTCAAGACCCTCGATGAGAACCAGCGCGTTCAGTTCGAGATCGGCCAGGGCGCCAAGGGCCCCCAGGCTACCGGCGTGACGCTGGTCTAGTCTCCGGCGGGGAACTGCCGAAAGGCATTCCCGCAATGAATGATCCCCGGCCTCGTGCCGGGGATCATTTTTTTGCATTGTTGTGCCGGATAGTTCCGGGCCCGCACTCTTTTGGGGCCGGCACTGCAGCCCCTTGTGTTTTTGGCATATAGCCATGTGCGAACGGCCCTTTTGGGGCACTGCCTTTTCGGACGCTGCCTTTTCGGACGCCGCCTTTTGGGAACACTGCCTTCTTTAGGGACGCGGAACATTGACCATCCACATTCCAGGGCCGGACGGATGCGGTTGACCCGGACGGATGCGTTTTCTGGCGGGCTCCGCAATTTCCCGTAGAGGTGGCGGCTAACGCACCAAGGTGCGCAACAGGCGTGCGCTCTGCCGGACGGACAATCCGGGAAGGTACGCCCGGCTCAGTGCGCGGCCCATCGCAGGCAACTGCAGGGGATCCTGGTAATACAGGTATAGGGTGCGGTACTCGGGTTTGAAGCGGGACTTGAAGGTCGCCAGCGAGCGGAACCCGTAGACGGGTTCCAGTGCCCGGCCCACCACGTCAAGGATCCCGGCCAGCCCTTCCGGTCCCTCGTCGTTGCCGCCCGCTTCCCTGCCGACCGTTTCACCGCCGCCCGTTTGGCCGCCGCCCTCCGCATTGCCCGGAAGATCGCCGCGCCCGTCCGCCCCGGCTCCGCGGTCCTTGGCCAGCGGCGAGCCGGAAAGCGAAATGACCTCGACGCTGCCCTTGAGCTCCCGCACGGCCGAGGCGATGAGGAACTCCATGACGCCCGGAAAGGCATCCCCGCGCCGCCGCATGAAGTCCAGCGTCCAGCTCACCAGCCGGCCGCTCTCGTAGACCGGCAGCCAGCTCGTGACCCCCTGCACCCGGCCGGTGGCCTCCACGGCCAAGCAGCACAGCACCTCGTCGTCGTCGAGCTCGTCGATGCCGCCGAGCGTGAAGCCCATTTCCGGTATATGTTTTTGAGCCGCCCACTCCTCGGAGACTTCGCTGAGCTGGGTCCGCAGCGGGGCCGGGAACTCGCTGTAGCGCCCCCACACGGCACGGACCCCGGTCTTGGCGGCGCGGTTCAGGGCGGTGCGCACGTTTTGCCATTCCTTGCCCTTGAACTCCAGTTCGCGAACGGCGAGCCGGGTTTCCTGGGCCACCGCCACACGGCGGAACCCGCGCGCCCGCAGCATCGGCCAGAGTTCGTCGGTGCACGAGTAGAAGCAGGGAATCAGGGCGTTCTCGGCACAGTAGCGCATGAAGCCTGCCGCGGTCTCCTCGTGGCGGGCGGCTGCTCCGAACGGTCCGGCCAGCGTCAGGGCCACGTTGCCGTGCTGCTGGTAGGCCACCCCGCCGTGCCGGTCCGGTGTGAACCAGAACCTGTTCGGTTCCCACAGCGCCATCCACGACAGGGAGTCACCGCCCTGCCGGATGAGCTCGCGGGCCGTGTCCCGGTCTTCGGAGCCGAGGTCGGTACTGTTCAGCCCGGTGCCGTGCAGCCGCCGCCGCAGGACCAGCCAGACCGCGGCCAGGGCAACGCCCCAGAAGATGATGCCGGAGGAGTCAAACAGGAACGCCTCTACTGCGTTGCGGTTCTGGAAGAGCCGGCTGTAGGCGCCCGGAAGGGGCAACGGCAGGTACTGCCGGGCGAGTTCCGCCACGAGGCCCAGGGGCCCGCGGTCGCGCTCCACCCCGCCGGCCGCCAGCCACGCCACCGTGTAGGCGCCAGCCAGCCCGAGCCACGTGCCGCCCACTACAACACCCAGGATCCCCCGGGCCCGCCTGGTCGTCTCCACCCGGAACTGCCGCCGGTTAAGCCAGAGCAGCACGACCAGCAGCAGCGGAACGGCCACCAGCGGGAGGACGTGGACGAAGCCGGATCCCATCACGGCCGTGTGCCGGTAGGAACCATGCGGAATCCGGGCGAACAGGGCGAGGTACACAGCAGCCAGGGCCGTCACCCCCAGCTGGACGATCATGGCGATCCGCAGCGCCAGACGGCGGCCCTGGCGCATGCCGTCCGCACAGATCAACAGCAAGATCACCGGGACGACTGCCAGCGCGAGACCCACCGGACCGGCGAACCCGGCCCGGCCGGCCTCCAGGCAGCCGGCGTCAACGGTTCCGCCGCAGTTTGCCTCCAACTGGCTCAGCGTGGGCAGCGGATTGAGCACGACATCGCGCAACAAGGCAAGAGGCCCGGTGGGTGTGCTGACAACGGCCGTGAGAATGGGCCCCACCGCAAAGATGGCAACCGTGAGGGCCAGCAGGTTGCGCGTCTCACGGCCAGTGGAACGGTGCCGGTGCAGGGTCCCCCGGTCACCCTGGATCCACCAGCCGGCCGCCAGGCCGGCCAGGGCGCCGGCCAGCCCCACCACCGTCTCCGGATGCCCCAGGTAGAGCACCAGCAGCAGGGCGGCTGACAACCCGGCGGTCCGCAGGCGCCGCTGCCACAGCGTGGGCAGTAATCCGCTGGCGGCGAGGGCCACCGCGAGGACGGCGGCGTAAGGACCGATCAGCCGGGCATTGACCATGAGCCCGAGCCAGCCGTCGCCGAGATAACGGGCCACCTGGGTGATGAGCAGGAACAACGTCACGGCCGCGAACTGGGCTGCGAAGAAGAACGCGGCCGTCCGCAGCGAGCCCAGGTGCCGTTCGGCGAGGCCCAGGAGCAACAGGATCATGAGCGAGGCCGCGAGGTAGGCCAGCGGGTTCGTGGCGAAGAACAGGGACGTGAACAGCGACCACCACTGGCCGGCCCTCAGCCCCGGGGCGCTGACGGAGGCGATGGGGAGCAGGGCGTGCGGCGGCCCGGACAGGAAGCTGCCGGTCAGGGCACCGATGAGCAGGAAGGCCGCGAGGACCGCCAGGGTGAACGGTACGGCACGGAAGTGCGCCAGCGCCCGCCGCGAGCCCAGCTGCCAGACGCCCAGCCAGGAAGGTCCCGCGGGCTCCGGAGGGGATGTGCGCGTGGGGGTGGTGGTCGTCTGGCTCATGCCGGGATCGCCCAGCGCCGGGCCAGGAAGTCCAGGCCACCGGGCAGGCCGTTGGCCGCGGTGGCCCACGAGTGTCCGGCATTGGCGATCCGGTGTTTCTCGACCGTGAATCCGGCCTGCCGTGCCGCGGCAGAGAGAACGTCCATGTATCCGGTAAATTTCGGATCGAGGTCCCCGGCCGCAAAGTAGACTCCATGGCCGTCGAAGCGGTTCTCCGCCATGAGGCTCAGCGGCGTCAACCGGTCGAAGGCCGCGGCGTCGCCGCCGAAGGAGGCCTGGATGGTCTTCCGGCGCTCCTTCGCGAGGGACGGTTCCCTCTCGCTCGAGAACGCCAGTGCCGCGCCGTAAACGTCCGGATGCCTGGTCACCATCTGCATGGCGCAAGTGGCTCCGAAGGAGAACCCTCCCACGGCCCAGTGCCGCGGGTCCGGATCGACGTCAAGCGTGCGGTTGATCCAGGCGGGCACGTCCCGGGCCAGGAAGGTGTCCGCCCGGGCAATCCTGCTGTCCATGCACAGCGAGTTGGCCGACGACGAGCCGTTGGGATCGACCACGACCGTCACCGGAGCCACCCCGGCGTGCCCCGCGGCGAACCGGTCCAGCCGGCTCCGCAGCGCGCCGCCGACCAGCCAATCCGCGGGACCCCCGGGCTGGCCGGAAAACAGGACGAGCACCGGCAGCGCGGGCCGGGGTGAACTCCGGTAGGCCGGCGGAAGGTAGACGTAGGCGGCCCGGCTTTGGAATCCGGAGACCGTGCCGGGGATGACGGCCTTGCGGATGACGCCGTCGGGAAGCGCTGCGGGTCCGTGCCACCGGGCGAGTTCGGTGGCCGCCTGGCCACGGGCCGCGCGCGTCAGGCCGGCATCGAGCGGCTTGATCCGGGCCACGGCCGTTCCCGTGAGGTCACCGACGGTGTGGTTCAGGCCAAAGTAGATGTTGATCTGCACGGCGGAAAGCGCCAGAACGGCCAGGAAAGCGGCCGTGGCAGTGGCGGCAGGGCCTACCAGGGCAGTCCGGTTCTTTCGGCCTCCCCGGAGGCCGTAGAGGAACTTTACCCACAGGAGAAGGGCGCCGACAGCGGGGACGGACCAGGCGAGGGTCTCCCCCGGCAACTCGTCCGCGAGGACTGAGATCCCGTAGACCAGGAACCAGTGGACGGCAGCGACGAGCGCCGCGGCGAGCAGGGCCACGGCGGCCACGATGACGACGGCCTGACCGGGCGGGCGCCGCCGGCCGTTGCGCCGGAAGGCGGCGTGCCAGAGGAGGTAGGCCAGGCCCGCTGCAGCGGCCGCCCACGCCGTCCAGACCACCGGGCCGTCGACCAGGCGGAGTCCATCGATGAAGTCCACCGGCGCTAGCGCCAGGTGCCGACGCCGATGACGGGTCCGGCCTCCAGCCAGGACGACAGTCCCGTGTAGGCGTCAAAGCGCATCGCAAGAAGGACCGGCTGCCCCTCGTAGCGGAGCTCCACGATCACGGCGTCAGGCTGGACTTTGAGAAGCTCGGATTCCGTGGGCTTGCGCCGGCCGAGCAGCTCCAGGGAACTGCGCCGGAAGGTGTGCTTGGGACGGACGCTGAGTGAGACCAGGCGGAACCACTCAAGGTCGTTGTCCTGATAACGACAAACCCCCATCTGCCAGCTCTTTCCAGCCGTGCAGATGGAGGCGTCCACCGTGCCGAGGGCGCGCCGCAGATTGAAGCGGCGCACCCCCGAAAGGCACAGTGCAAAGACCAGCAACGCAAACGCCGTTGCCAGGAGGATGAACGGCAAACCGATATCGTTCATCAAGGTCGTGCTAGCGGATCCCCGCAGTAGCCGCGTCGCCCATTTGGGCGTTGTCAGCAACAATGACCACCCGGTTGTTGTCGACGGAGAAGAATCCGCTGTCGACAGCTACGGAGATGCGGTCACCGGACACCGGCTCAATAGCCAGTTCACCTTCGGCCAGAATCGCCAGCAGGGGCGAGTGGCCGGGCAGGATTCCGATTTCACCATCGCTGGTGCGGGCCTTGACCATCTTGGCCGCTCCGGACCACACGAAGTGATCCGCTGCGACAATCTCAACCTCAAGCTCAGCCATATTACTTGGTCTGTTCCTGGATCTTGGCCCACTGGCGCTCGACGTCGTCCAGGCCGCCGACGTTGAAGAACGCCTGCTCTGCAACGTGGTCAAGGTCGCCGTCGCAGATCGCGGTGAAGCCTTCAACGGTGTCCTTGATGGACACGGTGGAGCCTTCGACGCCGGTGAACTGCTTGGCGGTGTAGGTGTTCTGCGAGAGGAACTGCTGGATGCGGCGTGCACGCGAGACAACAATCTTGTCTTCTTCAGAGAGTTCGTCAACGCCCAGGATGGCGATGATGTCCTGAAGTTCCTTGTTCTTCTGCAGGATCTGCTTGACGCGGACGGCCGTGTTGTAGTGGTCGTGGCCGATGTACTGCGGATCCAGGATGCGGGACGTCGACGTCAGCGGGTCAACGGCCGGGTACAGACCACGGGAGGCGATTTCACGGGAAAGTTCCGTGGTCGCGTCGAGGTGTGCGAAGGTCGTGGCCGGGGCCGGGTCGGTGTAGTCATCTGCGGGAACGTAGATGGCCTGCATCGAGGTAATCGAGTGGCCCTTGGTGGACGTGATGCGCTCCTGGAGGAGACCCATCTCGTCAGCCAGGTTCGGCTGGTAGCCCACGGCCGACGGCATGCGGCCGAGGAGGGTGGAAACCTCGGAGCCTGCCTGGGTGAAGCGGAAGATGTTGTCGATGAAGAGCAGCACGTCCTGGTTCTGAACATCGCGGAAGTATTCCGCCATGGTCAGGGCGGACAGTGCCACGCGCAGACGGGTTCCCGGCGGCTCATCCATCTGGCCGAACACAAGGGCGGTGTCCTTGAGGACGCCTGCCTCTTCCATTTCAACCCAGAGGTCGTTGCCTTCACGGGTACGCTCGCCGACACCGGCGAACACCGAGGTGCCACCGAAGTTGCGGGCAACACGAGTGATCATTTCCTGGATCAGCACGGTCTTGCCGACGCCGGCACCACCGAACAGACCGATCTTGCCACCCTTGATGTACGGGGTGAGGAGGTCGATCACCTTGATGCCGGTTTCCAGCATCTCGGTGGAGCCTTCCAGGGTCGCGAAGGCGGGAGCCTTGCGGTGGATCGGCCAGCGTTCGCTGATCTGGAGTTCGGACTCGGCAACGTCGAGGGGCTGGCCCAGGACGTTGAAGATGTGTCCCTTGACGCCGTCGCCCACGGGCACGGAGATCGGGGCACCGGTGTCCACCACGTTGGTACCGCGGACAAGTCCGTCGGTGGCCTGGAGGGAGATGGCACGGATGAGGTTGTCGCCGAGGTGCAGGGCAACTTCAAACGTGATGGTCTTGGTCTCACCGTTGAGTGTGATCTCGGTGGTGAGGGCGTGGTAAATCGAGGGGATTGCGTCAGCCGGGAATTCGACGTCGACAACCGGGCCAATAACACGTGCAATGCGGCCGGTAGCACCGGTCGTTGCGGCTACGTGTTCGGTAGCAGTGGCAGTCATCTCTCTCACTTCACTCAGTAGATGGCGTGGGGTTAAGTTTATCTTTTGTTGCAGGTACAGCTGGATCCGGACTCGTGCTGGCTAGGACGCGTTCAACGCGTCGGCACCGGCCACGATTTCGGAAAGCTCCTGCGTAATTTCAGCCTGGCGGGCAGTGTTGCGCAGACGCGTGTACTTCTTGATGAGATCCGTCGCGTTGTCGCCGGCGGACTTCATCGCCCGCTGGCGGGCTGCGAGCTCGGAAGCTGCTGCCTGCAACATGGCGGCGAAGATACGTGATTCGATGTAGCGCGGCAGCAGGGCATCGAGAACCTGCTCCGTTTCCGGCTCGAACTCGTAGAGGGGCAGCAGGTCCGATTCGGACGCGGCAGTCTCTTCGACAACCTCGAGCGGCAGCAGACGGACGACCGTCGGCTCCTGGGTCACCATCGACTTGAAGCGGGTGTAGACGACGTGGATTTCGTCGACGCCGCCCTCTTCGTAGGCGGTTGCGAAATCGGCCAGCAGTGCTTCGCTGACTTCCCGCGCGGTCGCAAACTCCGGTGCATCCGTATTGCCAGTCCATACGCGTGCGTATTCACGGTTCCGGAAGTCGAAGTACGCCTGCGCCTTGCGGCCGACCAGGAACGTCTTGACTTCCTTGCCTTCCTCGTGGAGCAGCTCGTTGAGGCCTTCGGCCTGCTTGAGGACGCTCGCCGAGTACGAACCTGCGAGGCCACGGTCCGAGGTGATGACCAGGACGGCGGCCCGGCGGATTTGCGCCGGCTCGGTGACCAGCGGGTGGTCGATTTCGCTCTGGCTTGCGACAGCAGAAACGGCACGCGTGATCGCGTTTGCGTAAGGCAGTGAAGCTGCTACGCGTGCGCGGGCCTTGCCGATGCGCGAGGTAGCGATCAGTTCCATCGCCTTGAAGATCTTGCGCATCGACGTCGTCGAGCTGATCTTCTGGCGGTAGACCCGGATCTGGGCTCCCATACTTATCCTTTCCTAAGATCCCGGTGGCCGGGACTGCCGGAACCCGTGCGGGTCCCGGCAGTCCCTGCCAGCGAAACTAGCGCTTCTGCTTGACGATTTTTTCCTGGTCGACCTGATCCTCGCCGATGGGGGCGTGCTCCTCGTGCCCCGCACCGACCAGGAGGTTGTCTCCCTCGCCGAAGAAGCCCTTCTTGAAGTCCACGATCGCGGTCTTCAGTGCTTCAGCGGTGTCATCGTCCATGACGTTGGTCTGGGCCAGGGTCGTCAGGATGGAGGACTTGTGCTTGAGGTGCTCCAGGAACTCGGTCTCGAAGCGGTTGATGTCTTCAACCGGAACGTCGTCGAGGTAGCCGTTGGTGCCGGCCCAGATGGAAACAACCTGGTTCTCGACCGGGAACGGCGAGTACTGGCCCTGCTTGAGCAGTTCCATCAGGCGTGCACCACGGGTCAGCTGCTGGCGCGATGCCGCGTCCAGGTCCGAGGCAAACATGGCGAAGGCCTGCATGTCGCGGTACTGGGCCAGTTCCAGCTTCAAGGTACCGGAGACCTTCTTCATGGACTTGACCTGGGCGGCGCCACCGACGCGGGAGACGGACACGCCGACGTCCACAGCGGGGCGCTGGTTGGCGTTGAAGAGATCCGACTGCAGGAAGATCTGGCCATCGGTGATGGAGATCACGTTGGTCGGGATGTAGGCGGACACATCGTTCGCCTTCGTCTCGATCAGCGGCAGGCCGGTCATCGAGCCTGCACCAAGCTCATCGGAGAGCTTGGCACAACGCTCCAGCAGACGGGAGTGCAAGTAGAACACGTCGCCGGGGTAGGCTTCGCGTCCCGGCGGGCGGCGCAGCAGCAGTGACACTGCACGGTAGGCCTCGGCCTGCTTGGACAGGTCATCGAACACGATGAGGACGTGCTTGCCGCCGTACATCCAGTGCTGGCCGATGGCCGAGCCGGCGTACGGTGCCAGGTACTTGAAGCCTGCGGGGTCAGACGCCGGGGAGGCCACGATCGTGGTGTATTCCAGCGCGCCGTTGTCCTCAAGGGTCTGGCGGACGGCTGCGATCGTGGACGCCTTCTGGCCGATGGCTACGTAGATGCAGCGCACCTGCTTGGTGACGTCGCCCGAAGCCCAGTTGGCCTTCTGGTTGATGATCGTGTCGATCGCGATGGCCGACTTGCCGGTCTGGCGGTCACCGATGATCAGCTGGCGCTGTCCACGGCCGATCGGGATCATCGCGTCGATGGCCTTCAGGCCAGTCTGCATCGGCTCGTGAACCGACTTACGCTGGGTTACGCCGGGCGCCTGGAGTTCCAGGGCGCGGGTGGCCTCAGCCTTGATGTCGCCGAGGTCGTCGATGGGCTGGCCCAGCGGGTCAACCACGCGGCCGAGGAAGGCGTCGCCAACCGGCACGGACAGAACCTGCCCGGTGCGGTGGACTTCCTGGCCTTCTTCGATTCCGGTGAAGTCACCGAGGACGATCACACCGATCTCGCGGACGTCAAGGTTCTGGGCCAGGCCCAGGGTGCCGTCTTCGAAGCGAAGCAGCTCGTTCGCCATGACCGAGGGAAGGCCCTCAACACGGGCGATGCCGTCACCTGCGGTTGTTACACGGCCGACCTCTACGCGCTCTGCGTTTCCGGGTTCGTAGGACGCCGCGAACTCGTTCAACGCATTACGGACGTCGTCGGCGTTGATGGTCAATTCGGCCATCTGCAGTCCCTGCTCTCCTGTTTTCGTGATCATCGTTGCTCACGATGACCGGGGTTTCTTGTCGTTAGGTTGTGCTTGTCCGGCTGGCTAAGCGATCTGACGCTGGAGCTGGCCCAGGCGGCCGGCAACCGAAGCGTCTACCACTTCGTCACCTACCTGGATCCGGATGCCACCGATCAGTGCCGGGTCGACGTTCATGTTGATCTTGAGCTCGCGCCCGTAAAGGGCGTTAAGCCCCGTCTGCAGGCGGCTGGTCTGGATCTCCGTCAGCGGACGGGTGACGCTGACCGTTGCAATCCAGCGCTGCTGGCGCTTGGCGGCAAGCTCGGCGAAACGACGAACCAGTTTGGTGACCTTGAGTCCACGGGGGGCCGTGACGGCCTGACCGATCAGGACTTTCGCTTCCTCGCTCGCACCGGGTACGAGCTTCTCGGCGAGGGACACCTTGGCGGCCGGGCTGGCCTGCGGCTCGGACAGAGCACGCTGGACCTCGTGGCTGGACTCAACTGACTGGTTGAAGGCGAACAGATCGTTCTCCAGCGATTCCAGTCCGGTGAGCCCGGAGGCAGAGACGGCCGACTTGTTCTCGGCAACAGCGATGACCACCGAAGCGGCAAGGGTCTCGAGTGCATCGCCGATATCCCGTGCAGATGCCCAGCGTGAGCTGGCCAGTCCGCCCGCGATCTCCACAGCATCGGCGGACACTTTTCCGCCGAAGAGCTGCTTGACCAGCGCCGACTTTTCGTCACCGCTGCGGGACGGGTCAGTCAGGGCACGGCGCAAACCAGCCGAGCTGTCCACCGTTCCCAGGATTCCGAAGAGTTCCTTCGCCAACTGCAGCGACGCGGTGGGAAGCTTGGCCTCCAGTGCCGCCAGCGCAGCGGCCAGCGATTCGCTCGATACACCTGCCATTACTTAGCTACACCCGCGTTCTGGTTCTCCAGATCTGCCAGGAAGCGGTCCACCACGCGGGCCGACCGTGCATCGTCGCTCAGTGCCTCGCCGACGATGCGGCTCGCCAGCGTCGTGGCCAGCGTGCCGACCTCCGCGCGCAGCGACACAACGGCCGCCTGGCGCTCGGATTCGATCTGGGCGTGGGCCTGTGCGGTGATGCGGGCAGACTCGGCGCCTGCCTTCTCCTTCAGCTCTGCCAGGATCTGGGCACCTTCGGCGCGTGCTTCCTCACGGATGCGGTTGGCTTCAGTGCGCGCTTCCGTCAGCTGCTGCTTGTACTCTTCGAGTGCTGCGGAGGCCTCGGCCTGGGCCTTTTCGGCCTTGGCGATGCCACCCTCGATGGCCTCGGCCCGCTCAGCAAAAGTCTTCTCGAACATCGGGACAACGTACTTGACCACGATGTACATGAGGACAGCAAAGCCGGCGAAGACTACAAGCATCTCCCAAGGATTGGGAACGAGGGGGTTAGTACCGCCTTCGGTGGCGGCTGAGATGATCGTTTGATTCATATTTCACCCGTCCTTATCTACTCGGTTCTGGATGTTCGGTTGTTCTGTTTACTTGAGAACGAACGCGAAGACCAGGCCAAGGATGGCGAGGGCTTCAGTCAGCGCGAGGCCGAGGAATGCAATCGGCTGCAGGACGCGCTGGGCTTCCGGCTGACGTGCCACACCGTTGATGTAGGCGGCGAACACGAGACCCACACCGATACCACCGCCGATGGCGGAGAGGCCGTAGCCGATGAGGTTGAGGGAGCCGTTGATGGAGCCTTCCATTTTTCTTCCTTTCAAGATGCCACCCATGTGGCAGGTTGTTTGGGTTGCTTCATCCCCGTGAGGGGAAGACTATGTTGTGCCGTCTGGCGGTGTGCCTGCGAGCGTTGCGCCTGCTGGCCTTGCGCCTAGTGGCTGTCCGCGTGCAGCGCGCCTTCGATGTAAATCGCGGTCAGCAGCGTGAACACGTAGGCCTGCAGCACCATGATCAGGGCTTCGAGCATGTACATGGCGATGGCACCGGCAAGGACGAGTACGGACGCGCCCTTGAGGAGGACGTTCTCTTGCATCACGAGGAATTCGATGCCCGCACCGGAAATCATCACGATCAAGTGGCCGGCAAGCATGGTGGCGAACAGACGGAGGCTGTGCGTGACCGGGCGGACCAGGAAGTTGGAGATGATCTCGATCGGAACGACGATCGGAAGGATGTAGAACGGAACGCCGGAAGGAACGGTGGCCAGCTTGAAGTACCGGAGGCCGTTCTTCTTGATGCCGATGGCGATCCAGGTGACGTACACGATCAAGGCGAGCACGTAAGCGCCGCCGACATGCGAGAAGGTCGGGAGCTGGATCACGGGGATCGCGCCGTAGATGTTGTTCACGAGGATGAAGAAGAACAAGGTGAACAGCAGCGGGACGTACTTCATGAAGTCCCGGCCGCCGATGATGTCCTTGGCGATGCCGTTGCGGACGAAGCTATAGGCGGCCTCGCCTGCGAACTGCAGCTTGCCGGGGACGAGCTGCTGCTTCCGCGCAGCTAGCAGAAAGAATGTAGCGATAATGACAACCGACAGGATCACCAGCAGCATCTGCTTGGAAAATCCTTCGGCCGCACCCCAGGGGATGATAGCCGGCAGGTGAAGTTCTTCAATTCCAGGAGGCGTGAAGGTTCCTGAATCTTGGGCCGGGAGCGCAAGCGCGATCAACGCGTTTCCTCTCTGCAGTGTCCATCATTGGGCGTTGGGCGGGGACCGGCGACATTGCTGCCCGCCTCTCCCCCTGTGAAATTATTTGGCATTACTGTTCCTCGTCCTTGGACGGGCCACGTGCAGCATTGTCCCCATCAGCTAAAGTCCTGTTACTGGTGAGGCCGTGCATATGAGAAAGATAGAACCCTCCCGCAGCTCCAAGCAGAGCGCCTGCGAGCACAATCCAGCGGGTTCCCCACAGATTATCCAGTCCCCACCCTATCAAACTCCAGACGATGATTCCGCCAACAATGTAGCTGAAGACGGCGATGCCGGCGTTGTATCCGCCGTCGCTTCCATCTGCGGATACACCGGGGGCGCCGGCCGTAGTTTTCGGGGTTTGGGCAGCCGCGTTGTGAGGTCTAGCAGAGGGCTTGCGGCCACTTTTGCGGCTAAACATTGGTGCCGCCTTTTCGGGTGTCGGGATCGTTGTAAATCTGAAGCCTCGCCTTGCTGAAACCGTAGATCTCGGCTGCCTGCCAGACCACCACGGTCACGACGGCGCCGATCAGGAACCAGCGGCCGTGCAGCCAGGCCGGGGCCCCGATGACAAAAAGGACAACGGCAAAGCCCACAACCTTGACGAAATACGTCGCGACGAAGAGTCCGATTGCTCCGGAGGGGTTGTTGCGGCCAACGAAGTGGCCCACCGCGAGGCTGATGGCAAAGAACGCCATCACCAAGGCTCCCCCGAAGAGGGAGGACCAGAACCCCGCGGCACCGTTGAAGATCCAGGCGGCGACGCCGGTCAACAGGAGTGCGGCGGCGGCTGCGGCCGAGCTCATGGCCAGCAGCTTCAGCCACAACGATTTTGTGGGGCCGGAGACACCAACGGGTCCGGTGCCGGAGGTTGGTCCGGGTTCGGCGTTGGAGGTCATGAGATCCCAATCGTCGCGGTGCGGTGCTGGCCTTGAGTGCTGGTCAAGGCGTGCTGGTGAAGGCGGGCGGCGAAGTGCCGCCCCGCAATTCTACATTAGATAGAAATTATTCGGAAAAGCGCGTCCGGACGGCTCGGTCCGGCATGCCGGGCAGGCTAGTCCGGTGCGGCGGTGATCCGGTCCGGCCCGCGGTGGCGGAGGTACGGCCATGCGGTCACCACAGCCATGATTGCCGCGGCGGCCAGGTCGACGGCGAGGACGATGTGCCACGGGAAGATCGCGAACGCGAGCCCGCCGAAGGCAAGAATGCAGGTCCACAGGTACATCAGCACCACAGCGCTGCGGTGCGAGTAGCCAATGTCCAGCAGCTTGTGGTGCAGGTGCCCGCGGTCCGCGGACCATGGGGACCGGCCCAGCGCGGTCCGCCGCACAACGGCCAGGCACAGGTCCAAGAGCGGGAGGAACAGGACGGCGAACGGCAAGAGAATGGGGATGATGGTCGGGATGCCGCTCGCCCGGTCGTAGAGTCCGGAGGTGATCTGGCCCGTGGACACGACGCCGGCCGAGGCCATGATCAGTCCGATCAGCATGGCTCCGGAGTCACCCATGAAGATCTTCGAGGGGAACCAGTTGTGCGGCAGGAACCCGACGCAACTGCCAACCACAATGGCGGTCAGGAGGGTGGCCAGGTCTGAACGGTCCAGCAGGACGGCGGTCCGGTGGACCCAGTAGGCCGTGAGGAAGAACGCCGCTCCCCCGATGATCGCGACCCCCGCGGCGAGGCCGTCGAGGCCGTCGATGAAGTTGAACGCGTTCATGGTGGTCACGATCAGCCCGGCTGTCAGCACGATGCTCACGGCCTCATTTTGAATCACGAGCGGCTCGGGGATGAACGGGATGACCGTCATCCGCACTCCCCAGGTGGCCACGACCACTGCCGCGGCGCTTTGGCCGATCAGCTTGACCCACCAGCGCAGGTCCAGCAGATCGTCCGCGACGCCGACGAGCACAATGACACCGGCGCCGGCGAGGATGCCCCAGGCCGCCGTGTTGTTGCGGAAGATGTCCTGGACGAAGAAGGAATTGCTTGCCGTGACCAGGGCCACCATGACCCCGGCAAAGATGCCGAGCCCGCCAAGCCGGGAGACCGGCGTCGAATGCATGTCTCGGCTGCGGATAGGGGAATAGAGCTCCATCTTGTTGCCGACGAGCCGGGCACCCCAGGTGGCCGCGTAGGTCACGAGCGCTGCCGTCAGCATCATGAGCAGGTACATGATCATGGGAAGACCACCAGAGCTGGGCCAGCGGCACAATCACAGGCGCAGGCACTACACGGCAGCACCATCCGCAGCCCCGGGAGCACCGGTGACCTGCGGATATGGGGTGAATTGAATTGCCGTGGAACTGTCTTTCGAAAAATGAAACTTCTCCGTCGCCGTGCGCAGGGCAGGCAGTGCGTAGTGCCTGACAGGGCTGTATTACAGTGGACTCTAGTCAAGATACTAATGCCAACGGCCACCTGTCTTCGCGTCACACGGCCCTCCGCCGGCGGGAAAACCACTGACGGTCGTGCTGAAAGGACCCCGCGATGACCCCCTCGGTTGCAGTCGCTGCCGTGACGTTCGACCGTCCCAGGGAGCTGGCAGTCCTGTTGGACGCGATCAACAACCAGAGCTCTCCGGTGCGCTCCATCTGCCTCGTAGACAGCGGCACGGTACCCTCCAAAGACGTCGCCGCACGGCACGCCAACGTGGACTATGTCCGCTCCGAGGCGAACCTCGGCGGGGCCGGGGGTTTTTCGCTGGCGATCCTGAAAGCCGTTGCAAGTGGGGCGGACTGGATCTGGATGATGGATGACGACGCCGAGCCGGGCGATCCGGAATGCCTGGCCACACTGCTCCGCGAGGCCGAGGCCCGGGACCTGGAAGCCGTGGTTCCCCTCGTGGTGGCCCCGGGCCACCCGGACCGGCTGTCCTTTTTCTTCCGTCTCAACGGCAAGGTCACGCATGAGCGTGCGCAGGTGGAAAAGGTCGGGTTCCTGCCGGACGACGGACACTTCTTCAACGGCGCCCTGATCCGTTCCGATGTCTTCTTCAAAGTGGGCCTGCCGGACATGCGCTTGTTCATCCGGGGCGACGAGGTGGACTTCACGCTGCGGCTGCGCAAGGCCGGGATCCGTTTCGGCACGGTTACCACCGCGGCCATCACCCACCCGCACGCGTTCTCCGAAACCAAGCACGTTTTCGGCGCCCGGTGGCACGTGATCGTTCCCGACTCCGCTTTCAAGCGCTACTTCTATTACCGGAACCGCGGCTACATGATCCGCCGCCACTTCCGGGTCAAGTCCTTCGTTGCTGACGTGGGCGGCTACCTCGGCTACTTCCTGCGCAGCGGCGATGTGCGCGGGCTGGCCGACTGGTTCCGGGCGTTTTCCACCGGCCTTCGCGGCAAGGGCTTCGGCCCGCTGGAGGACCAGAAGTTCTGAGCGGTCCCGCCGGCTGGGCTAAGGCTCCCGGCGGAGCCGCCGGCGCAACAGCAGACCCAGCAGGACCCACGGCTCACAGAACACCCGGTACGCCACGCGTTGCGGGTGCAGCATGAGCCGCCAGGCCCACTCGAGCCCGAGCCGCCCGATCCAGCGCGGCGCCAGTTTCTGGACGCCGGCAATCTGTTCGATGGCGCCGCCCACGGCGCAGTAGACCGCTGGCGGGAGGCTGGCACGCCGGCGGGCCAGGACCTGTTCCTGCAGCGGCATGCCCAGGCCGAGGAGCACCAGCTGCGGGCGGAACCGGGACAGCCATTCGATGGCGGTTTCCTCAACGTCCACGTTCCAGCCTTCGCCCGGCATGCCCTCGACGCGGGCCCCCGGAACGATCTCCCGCAGCTTGGCCACGGCGCCGGCATTGGCGACGACGCCGGCACCGATCACGGCGATCCGTTCGAGACCGGCCACGTTGCCCAAGGCGGGAATCCAGTCCGTCGATCCCAAGCGGTAGTCCATCACCGCTCCGCGGCCGTTGTCCGCGTCGCCGGTCCTGGCCCAGAGCCACAGCACCGGCGCGCCGTCGATCAGCACCACGTCGCTGTTCTCATAGAACGACCGGAAGGCGGGATCGGAGTGCAGCAGCGTCACGCTGTGCAGGTTGTGCCCCACCACGAACCGTGTCCCGCCCTCTGCGACGTATCTGCTGAGGACGGCGGTCAGGCCGGTAACTGTCAGGGGCGTCGCCTCGACGTCGAGGAAGGGGACGAGTTGGCGCTCCAGCGTCATGCGGAGCCAGTTCCCGTCTCCGGCGCCGCGCCAGCCGACTCTGTGCCGGCAGGCTCAACGCTGGCAGGCTCCGCGCCGGCCGGCTCAGTGGCGGCCGGCTCAGCGCCGGCAGGTTCAGGAGCGTTGCCGTCGACGTCGATCAGGTCCGGAACCACGCCCCGCAGGCGATCGAGGCTGATGGCTCCCTGGCGGACCACGCGCAACGGCGACGCCGTGGCGTCGACGATGGTCGAGGCGAGGGCCTCCGCGCCTGTGGCAGGCCGCTGGCCGCCCTCAAGGTAGACTTCCACGGATTCGGCCAGCTGGGCCTCCGCCTCCGCGGCAGTCTGCGCCGCTGCGTGTCCGGTCCGGTTCGCGGAGGATACGGCGAGTGGTCCGGTCAGCGTCAGCAGGTCCTGGGCGATCTCGTCGGCCGGGATCCGCAGGGCCACGGTGCCCTTCGTCTCGCCGAGATCCCAGGCCAGTGACGGCTGGGCGTGCAGGATCAGGGTCAGGCCGCCGGGCCAGAACGCCTCGGCCAGCCGACGCGCCTCGGCCGGAACGTCAGTGGCGAGCCCGTCGAGGGCGTTCAGCCTGGGGATCAGCACGGGCGGCGGCATCTTCCGGCTGCGGCCCTTGGAGGCAAGCAGCAAGGTCACGGCCAGAGGTGAAAAGGCATCGGCGGCAATGCCGTAAACGGTGTCGGTGGGGAAGACCACACATTTGTTCTCGCGGATGGCCCGCTGGGCGTGTTCAAGTCCTGCGGCGCGCTGCTCAGCCGCCGCGCAATCGTAGCTAGTCGTCACTGGCCTATTCTTTCATCACTTGTCGCGCGGTCCTGACGGTGTCAGCACAGCACTGGTGGCGCGGTCCTTGCCGTTGAGGTCCCGGTGCGTCGTCACCTCGGAAAAGTTTCCGCTGCGCTTGAGCATCGCGGCGATCCATTCCGACTGGACTTCGGCGTGCTCCATCACGAAGTAGCCGCCGGGCACCAGCAGCCGGGCGGCCGAGGCGGCCGCCGCCGTCGGAAGTTCCATCCCATCCGCTCCCCCGCCGTACAGCGCCTCGGGCGGGTCGTGCAGGGCCACTTCGGGTTCGTTCGGGATGGCTTCGGCGGGAATGTACGGAGGGTTGGACACGACGACGTCGAAAGTGCCGTTGTGTTCGGCCAGCGCGTCGCGCAGATCACCGCGGATGAGGTGGACACCCAAGGGCAGCAGATTTTTTGCCGCCCAGGCATGCGCGAATTCGCTGTACTCCACTGCATGGACCTCCGCGCCGGGAACCTCGTGCGCGATCGACCCGGCGATCGCGCCGGACCCGGTGCCCAGATCCACGACTTTGGGGTGTGTCAGACCCCGCAGCCGGGCCTGGGCGGCAAGCCAGTCAATCACCAGCTGCACCACGGATTCGGTTTCGGGCCGCGGGATGAAGACGCCGGGTCCGACGGCAAGTTCGAGGTAGCGGAAATGCGCCACGCCCGTAATGTGCTGCAAGGGGATCCGCTGGGCGCGTTCGGCAACGAGGTCGGCATAGCCTTCCGGGGCCGGTGCATCCCCGAGCATCAGCGCGCGCAACCTGCCCAGGCCGACGCCGAGCAGGTGCTCGGCCAGAAGCTCGGCGTCGACGCGCGGACTGGGCACGCCGGCCGCGGCCAGGACCGCAGTCGCTTCACGGATGGCCTCGGCGAGGCTCGCTCTGCCTGCTGTCATCACGGACTGGCCCGCGCCTACTCGCCGATGGCGTCGAGCCTGGACTGCTCGTCCAGTTCGATGGCCGACTGGATAACCGGTTCCAGGTCGCCGTTCATGACCTGGTCCAGGTTGTAGGCCTTGTAACCGGTGCGGTGGTCCGCGATCCGGTTTTCCGGGTAGTTGTAGGTCCGGATGCGCTCGGAACGGTCCATCGTGCGGATCTGCGACTTGCGCTGCGCCGAGTTCTCGGCGTCGATGATCTCCTGCTGGTGGGCCAGGATGCGGGCGCGCAGCACGCGCATGCCGGCTTCCCGGTTCTGCAGCTGGGACTTCTCGTTCTGCATGGCCACCACGATGCCGGTCGGAAGGTGGGTGATGCGCACCGCCGAGTCGGTGGTGTTGACCGACTGCCCGCCGGGACCGGAGGACCGGTAGACGTCGATCTTGAGATCGTTCTGGTTAATCTCGAGTTCTTCAGGCTCGTCCACTTCGGGCAGCACCAGCACGCCCGCGGCCGAGGTGTGGATGCGGCCCTGGGATTCCGTCACGGGCACGCGCTGCACCCGGTGCACCCCGCCTTCGAACTTCAGCCGCGCGTACACGCCTTCGGCCGGGTCGTTCGAGTTGCCCTTGACGGCCATCTGGACGTCCTTGTAGCCGCCAAGGTCCGACTCGGTGGCGGAGATGATCTCGGTCTTCCAGCCGCGGGATTCCGCGTAGCGGCTGTACATCCGCAGCAGGTCGGCGGCGAACAGGGCAGCCTCGTCGCCGCCTTCGCCGCCCTTGACCTCCAGGATCACGTTGCGCGCATCGTCCGGGTCGCGCGGGATCAGCAGCCGGCGCAGTTTGGCCGAAGCCGTCTCCAGCGCAGCCTCCAGCTCGGGCACCTCCGCGGCGAACTCGGGGTCCTCGTCCGCCATTTCCTTGGCGGCCGCCAGGTCATCGCTGATGCCCTCCCAGCGGTGGTAAGCCTCCACAATGCCGTTCAGCTGAGCCGAGCGCCGCCCCAGTTTCCGGGCCAGCCGCTGGTCAGCATAGACAGCGGGATCCCCAAGCTGCGCCTGGATAGACTCGTGCTCATCCAACAGGCCCTGTACGGACTGCTCACGATCGCAGATCGTGAGCCACCCGGCGGGGGGGCGGGGCCGCCAATTTTCGAGCGGTTACGCGACGCTACTTGTCGTTATCGGACTTCGCACCAAGCGTCGTTTTCTGCACCTGCATGAGGAACTCGACGTTGCTCTGGGTCTCCCGGATCTTGTTGGTCAGCAGCTCAAGGCTCTGCTGCGTTTCGAGTCCGGAGAGGACGCGGCGCAGCTTCCACATGATCTTGACTTCCTCGGGAGAAAGCAGGTTCTCTTCGCGGCGGGTACCGGACGCGTTGACGTCCACCGCCGGGAAGATGCGCTTGTCTGCCAGCTGGCGGGACAGGCGCAGTTCCATGTTGCCGGTGCCCTTGAACTCTTCGAAGATGACCTCGTCCATCTTGGAGCCGGTCTCGACGAGCGCGGTGGCCAGGATGGTCAGCGAGCCGCCGTTTTCGATGTTGCGGGCTGCACCGAAGAAACGCTTCGGCGGGTACAGCGCCGCGGAGTCCACGCCACCGGACAGGATGCGGCCGGAGGCCGGGGCTGCCAGGTTGTAGGCGCGGCCCAGGCGGGTCATGGAATCCAGGAGCACCACAACGTCCATGCCCATTTCCACGAGGCGCTTGGCGCGTTCGATGGAAAGTTCGGCCACGGTGGTGTGGTCGTCGGCGGGACGGTCGAAGGTCGAAGCAATGACCTCGCCCTTGACGGTGCGCTGCATGTCCGTGACTTCTTCGGGCCGTTCGTCAACGAGCACCATCATGAGGTGGACCTCAGGATTGTTGGTGGTGATGGCGTTGGCAATGGACTGCAGGATCAGCGTCTTGCCAGCCTTCGGCGGCGAGACGATCAGGCCGCGCTGGCCCTTGCCGATCGGGGCCACGAGGTCGATCACACGCGGGCCGATCTTCTTCGGGTCCGTCTCGAGGCGCAGGCGCTCGGAGGGGTACAGCGGGACGAGCTTCGCGAATTCGACGCGGTCCTTGAGTTCCTCGGGGGTCTTGCCGTTGACCGAGGTGACACGGACCAGGGCGTTGAACTTCTGGCGGGCGGACTGCTGGCTGCGGTCCTCGCCTTCGCGCGGCGCCCGGATAGCGCCGACGACGGCGTCGCCCTTGCGCAGGTTGTACTTCTTGACCTGGGCGAGTGAGACGTAGACGTCGTTCGGGCCCGGCAGGTAGCCCGAGGTGCGGATGAACGCGTAGTTCTCGAGCACGTCGAGGATACCGGCGACCGGCAGGAGGACGTCGTCCTCGGTGACCTCGACGTCGTCGACGTCCGGTCCCTGCTGACGTCCGCGACGGCGGTCGTTGCGGTCGCGGAAGCGGTCGTTGCGCGAGGAGTTGTCCCGGCTGTCCTGCTGGCCCTGACGGTCTCCGCGGTCGTTGCGGTCACGACGGTTGCGTCGGTTCCGGCGGCTTCCGCCGTCAGAATCGTCACTGTCGCGGGTGTTATCGCGGGTGTTGTCGCGGGCGCTATCGCGGGTGTTCTCGCGGCTGCCGGCGGTTTCGTCGCGGCCGCCGCGGCCGCGGGTGTTGTCGCGGCGCTGGCCGTCTTCGCTGCCCTGCTCGCGCTGTTCACGCTGTTCGGTGCGCTGTTCACGCTGTTCGGTGCGGGTTTCAGTGCGCTGCTCGGCTGCGGGCTGTTCGGCCTGGGCCTCGCCGGCGTTCTGGCCAGCGGTCTCGGCGGACTGAGCTGCGGCTTCGCCGCGGCGGCGGTTGCGGGTGCGCGGCTGCCGGGTGCGGTCGCTGCTTTCCGTTCCGGACACGGCGCCCGATTCCGGGGTTCCGGCTTCAGCAGCAACGGGAGCCTCAACCGGGGCTGCGGCGGGTGCCTCTGCGGCGGTGGTGACGACGCCGTCGCTGCCTGCGCGGCGGCTGCGGCCACGGCGGGCGCGGGGGCTTTCCTGGGCCGTGTTTTCCCTGGCCAGGGACTCGTCGCCGGCGGCCGGCGCGGCTGCAGCAGCCGGGGCCGCCGCGTGGGCAACGGCGCCGTTGTCGCTCGCCTTGTCAGCAGCGCGGGCCGGAGCCTTGCTTACTGGCGTGCCTGCACGGTGGGCGGAAATGGCCGTGACCAGATCGCCCTTGCGCATGCGGGAACCGCCGGAAATGCCCAACTGGCTGGCGAGGGCCTGGAGTTGGGCGAGCTTGAGGCCTGCAAGGCCGCTGCTCTTGGCGGGCGCTGCCGATGATCCGGCAGCAGAAGATGTATCCACAGCCGGAGACAGCTCAGTGGTTTCGGTCACGAAGGATCCTTCCCCCTCGACGGCGTCCAGGCTAAGAGCTGGACGCGGTGATTTGATCTGGGCTGCAGTTCAGATCCGCAGCCGTGATTTCGGCCTTGCCGGATGGAATTTCGGCCAGCAGGGCCGGATACTGCTTCACCATGCACGATCCGAGAAATGAGGAACGGCGGGCTGACGCTTCAGGGGGCAGAGCAATTCTGCTGATTCCTGCGGCAGACCGAAAGCAGGTGGCACCGGAAAATATAGCGCAGTGAAAGATGAGAGAGCCTACGTGGCCAACATCGCGGTCTTAGAACGGGTCTTAGAACAGTTGCGTATTTACCGCCGGTGCACTTCCACTTTAGCACCTTCGACGTCCACGGCCAGCTTCATCACGCGCCAGCCCACTTCGGGCGTGTTGTCCGCGGTGTGGGCGCCAATGAAGTCCACGACCTCGCGGGCCTCGGTTTCCCCGTTGGCCAGGACCAGCACGGTGGGTCCGGCGCCGGAGACGACGGCGGCGTGGCCCTTCCGCCGCAGCGCGGCGATCAGCTCGGCGCTCGGCCGCATCGCCTGGGCGCGGTAGCTCTGGTGCAGGTAGTCTTCCGTGCCCGGCAGCAGGAATTCCGGGTTGCTGGTCAGCGCGTGGATCAACAATGCGGCGCGGCCGGAGTTCATCGCCGCCGCATGGTGGCCCACCGATGCCGGCAGCAGTGCCCGTGCGGCCTCCGTGGAGAGCTCGTAGTCCGGAACCGCGACGACGGGAATGACCGTGGCAGCCACGGTTGCGCAGGTGCTGCTGTACTGGTCACTGTCCTGCCATGACAGCGCCAGTCCGCCGAAAATGGCGGGTGCGACGTTGTCCGGGTGGCCCTCCATTTCGCTCGTGAGCTGCAGGATCCAGTCCCGGCCACGGCGGGACTCCGCCGGAACCAGCGCATTCGCGGCGCTGACGGCGGCCACCACGGCCGAGGCCGAGGAGCCCAGGCCGCGACCGTGCGGGTTGACGTTGTCCGCCGTGATCCGCAGGCCTTCGTGCCGGAAGCCGAGGCGGTGCAGCGCCTCGGTGAGGGCCTTGACCACAAGGTGGGTTGCGTCGCGGGGCAGCGACTCGGCGCCCTCGCCACTGAGCTCGAATTCAAGTTCGCCGCTGGCCAGCGTTTCCACGGTGAGCGTGTCATGCAGTGTGAGGGCCAGTCCGAGGCT
The DNA here is from genome assembly GCF_052113245.1 of Arthrobacter sp. YAF34. Lineage (NCBI taxonomy): Bacteria > Bacillati > Actinomycetota > Actinomycetes > Micrococcales > Micrococcaceae > Arthrobacter > Arthrobacter sp. YAF34. The sequence continues at coordinate 16,595 of NZ_JBFRCV010000017.1, read as the reverse complement.
GTCGTAGCCGGGGCCCAGGTTGGCGCTGGTGGCCGGCACCCGCACGGTAACCAACTGGCCTGCCGGAACGGCCGGGGAACCGGCAGCTGATTCGGCCGGGACGGTGAGGGTGGTTTCCAACGTTATTTTTCTTCCAGTCCCAGTGCTGCGGCGACGGTGACGACGTCGTTGGAGACCTTGACCGGCTGCACGTCGCTGCCGTCCTCGGTGCGCAGCGCCCATTGCGGGTCCTTGAGGCCGTGACCCGTCACCGTGATCACGATCGTTTTGCCGGCCGGCACTTCCCCGGCGGAGTGCTTCTTGATCAGTCCGGCGACGCCGGCAGCGGAGCCGGGCTCCACGAAGACGCCCTCCCGGGCGGAGAGCCAGCGGTGCGCGGACAGGATTTCCTCGTCCGTGACGGCCTCAATCACGCCGCCGGATTCGTCCCGGGCGGCCACGGCAGTGTCCCAGGAGGCGGGGTTGCCGATCCGGATGGCCGTGGCGATGGTGTCGGGTTCGGTGATGGGGTGGCCCGCGACGAACGGGGCCGCTCCCGCGGCCTGGAAGCCCCACATGACCGGGGTCTTCGTGGCGACGGCGGGCAGCGACCCGGCGGTGGGAGATTCAAACGCCCCCGCGTACTCCTTGTAGCCCTTCCAGTAGGCGCTGATGTTGCCGGCGTTGCCCACGGGAAGGACGTGGAAGTCAGGGGCGTCGCCCAGGGAATCCACCACTTCGAAGGCGCCGGTCTTCTGGCCCTCGATCCGGGCCGGGTTGACGGAGTTGACCAGGAACACCGGGTAGGACTCGCCGAGCTTGCGGGCGATGTCGAGGCAGTCATCGAAGTTGCCGTCGACCTGCAGCAGCGTCGCACCGTGCGCGATTGCCTGGCTGAGCTTGCCCATGGAGATCTTGCCCTCCGGGACGAGCACGGCGCACTGCAGCCCGGCCGCGGTGGCGTACGCCGCGGCGGACGCCGAGGTGTTGCCGGTGGACGCGCAGACCACGGCCTTGGCGCCGGCGGCCACCGCGGCTGTCATGGCCATGGTCATGCCCCGGTCCTTGAAGGACCCGGTCGGGTTCATGCCCTCGACCTTGAGGTAGACGGTGCTGCCGGTCAGCTCGGAGAGGTGGCGGGCGTGCACGAGTGGCGTTCCGCCCTCCCCCAGGGTGATGACCTTAGTGGCTTCCGTGACAGGAAGACGATCGGCGTATTCGCGGATGACACCGCGCCATTGGTGAGCCACTTAGACCCCTTCTACCCGCAGTACGGATGTGACGGAATTGATGACGTCCAGGGCCTTCACGGCCTCGACGGTTGCTGCAAGGGCCGACTCGCGGGCCCGGTGCGTCACGATCCGCAGTTCGGCCGACTCCACGTTGGAGTCGGCGTCGCGGTGGATGGTCTGCCGCATGATTTCGATGGACACGCCGTGCTCCGCGAAGAGCTGGGCGATCCGGGCCAGGACGCCGGGCTGGTCCGCGACGTCGAGTCCGATGTAGTAGCTCGTGACGGCTGCGGAGATGGGCAGCGCGGGCACGTGCCCCGTGGTGGTTTCGGTCCGGCCAGGACCACCCAGGACAATGCGCCGGGCCGCGGAGACGAGGTCACCCAGCACGGCGGACGCCGTAGGGGTGCCGCCGGCACCCTGGCCGTAGAACATCAGTTCACCGGCGTTCTCCGCTTCGATGAAGACGGCGTTGAACGCACCGCGGACGGCGGCGAGGGGGTGTTCGCGGGGCAGCAGGGTGGGATGGACGCGGACCGAGACGCCGGTTTTGCCGTTCTCGTCAACCAGTTTCTCGGCAATGGCCAGCAGCTTGATGACAAAGCCGGCTTCCTTGGCCGCTGCAATGTCCGCCGCGGTGACCGAAGTGATGCCCTCGCACGAGACGTCTTCCAGGGCGAACCGGGTGTGGAAGGACAGCGACGCAAGGATCGCGGCCTTGGCGGCGGCGTCGTAGCCTTCCACGTCGGCCGTGGGATCGGCTTCCGCGTAGCCCAGCCGCTGCGCCTCGGCCAGGGCGTCGGCGAACTGCGCGCCCGTGGAGTCCATCTGGTCGAGGATGAAGTTGGTGGTGCCGTTGACGATCCCGAGCACCCGGGTGATCCGGTCGCCGGAGAGGCTGTCGCGGATGGGCCGCAGGATGGGGATGGCGCCGGCGACGGCGGCCTCGTAGGACAGCTGCACCCCGGCCTTGTCCGCTTCCTCGTACAGCGTGGGACCGTCCTGGGCCAGGAGCGCCTTGTTGCCGGTGACGACGCAGGCCCCGTTGCGCATGGCCGTGAGGATCAGGGTGCGGGCAGGCTCGATGCCGCCCATGAGCTCGATCACGACGTCGGCGTCCTTGACCAGGGTCTCGGCATCCGCGGTGAACAGTTCCTGCGGCAGCTCGACGTCGCGCTCGGCGTCGACGTTGCGCACCGCGATGCCCGTCAGTTCGAGCCGGGCGCCCGTGCGGGCGGCGAGGGCGCCGGCGTCGTCAATGAGAATCCGCGCAACCTGGGCCCCAACGTTGCCACAGCCCAGCAGGGCCACTTTCAGGGTTCGCAATTCGGTCATTCAGACTCCCATGTCGCGGTTGAGCAAATCTTCTTCGGTTTCCCCGCGGACAATGAGCCGGGCAGATCCATCGCGGACAGCGACAACGCCCGGCCGGGCCAGATAGTTGTAGTTGCTAGACAGGGCCCAGCAGTAGGCGCCGGTCCCCGGTACAGCAAGCAGATCACCGGCTGCCACGTCCTTGGGCAGATATACATCTCTAACAACTATGTCGCCGCTCTCGCAATGTTTGCCCACTACGCGGGACAGCTGCGGAGCGGCGTCCGAGGCCCGCGACGCCAGAATTGCCGAATAATCCGCGTCGTACAGCACCGGCCGGGGGTTGTCGCTCATCCCGCCGTCCACCGACACATACCGGCGCGGGTACGTAACGTCGCCGCCGGCAGCCTCGCCGGACCCGGGGGCATCCGGGGCCGCTGCACCCGGGGAATCCACCCGGACGGTCTTGAGGGTGCCGACCTCGTACAGCGTGAAGGTTGTGCTTCCGACGATCGCCCGGCCCGGTTCGATTGAGATCCGGGGGGCGGAAATGCCCAGCGCTGCGCACTTGGCACGGACGACGGCGGCCATCGCCTGCGCGATCTCGGCGGCCGGGCGCGGGGTGTCAACGGGGGTGTAGGCGATGCCGTAGCCGCCCCCGAGGTCCAGCTCGGGCAGCACGATGGAGTACTTTGCCTGCATCGCGGCCAGGAAGTCCAGGAGCTTTTCCGCGGCGAGGGCGAACCCGTCCGGCTCGAAGATCTGGGAGCCGATGTGGCAGTGCAAGCCCAGCAGTTCGATGCTCTCGTGCCGGATCGCCGCGGCCACGGCTTCCTCTGCGGCGGAAAGCCCGGCCTGGTCCGTCGAGTCCCCGGCCATGGAGAGGCCGAATTTCTGGTCCTCGTGGGCGGTGGCGATGAATTCGTGGGTGTGGGCGTGCACTCCCGGGGTCAGCCGGAGCATGACCCTGGCGGTGGCGCCCCGGTTGGCGGCGATCGCCGCGACCCGGTCGAGTTCGTCGAGGCTGTCCACCACGATCCGGCCCAGTTGCATGTCGAGCGCCCGGTGGATCTCGCCGTCGGACTTGTTGTTGCCGTGCAGCGCGACGTCGGCGCCCGGGATTCCGGCGAGGGCGGCGACGGCGAGTTCGCCGCCGGACGCGGTGTCCAGGCGCAGCCCCTCTTCCTCGACCCAGCGGACCACGGACGTGCACAGGAAGGACTTGCCGGCGTAGTAGACGTCCACTCCCCCGCAGATATCGGCGAAGGCATCGTTGAACGCGTCGCTGAAGGCCCGGGCCCGGGCCCGGAAGTCGGTCTCGCTCAGCACGAACAGCGGTGTGCCGTACTCGCGTTGCAGCTCGCTGACCGTCAGCCCCTCGATGGTGAGCTCGCCTGCATCGTTCCGTTCGACACCGGCCGCCCACAGCGGCTCGTGGAGGGCGTTGAGGTCTGCGGGTACCTGGAGCCAATCGGGCGCGAGCGGGGACTTTCCTGATGCTTCAGTCATGGCAGTTACATCCGTTCCGGCGCCGAGACGCCCAGCAGTTCCAGTCCGTTGGCCAGCACCTGGCTGGTCGCATCGTTGAGCCACAGCCTCGTCCGGTTGGTGTCGGTAATGGGATCCTCGCCCTGGGGCGCCACCCGGCAGGCGTCATACCAGCGGTGGTAGGCGCCGGCGATGACCTCCAGGTGGCGGGCCACGCGGTGCGGCTCGCGCAGTTCGGCAGCTTTGGCCACCACCGAGGGGTAGCTGCCGAGGTACGAGAGCAGTTCGTTTTCGGTGGCGTGGTCCAGCAGGGACGCATCGAAGCTGTCCTTGCCGTTGACACGGCGCTCGACGCCGGCGGCGACGGCGTTGCGGGCGGCGCCCCGGGAGCGCGCATGGGCGTACTGGACGTAGAAGACGGGGTTTTCGTTGCTGTGCTTCTTCAGCAGCTCCGGGTCCAGGGTCAGCGGCGAATCAGCCGGGAACCGGGCGAGCGAGTAGCGCACTGCATCCCTCCCGAGCCAGGAGATGAGGTCCTTGAGCTCGATGATGTTGCCCGCGCGCTTGGACAGCTTGGCACCGTTGACAGAGACCAACTGCCCGATCAGGACCTCGATGTTGACCTCGGGATCGTCACCGGCGGCGGCCGCAATGGCCTTGAGCCGGTTGATGTAGCCGTGGTGGTCGGCGCCGAGGAGGTAGATCTTCTCGGTGTAGCCGCGGTCTTTCTTGGACAGGTAGTAGGCGGCGTCGGCGGCAAAGTAGGTCGGCTCGCCGTTCGCGCGGATCATCACGCGGTCCTTGTCATCGCCGAAGTCGGTGGTGCGCAGCCAGACCGCACCGCCGTCGTCGAACACGTGGCCCTGTTCGCGCAGGCGGGCGACGGCGTCTTCGATCGCGCCGGCGTCGTGGAGTTCCTGTTCGGAGAAGAAGACATCAAAGGCCACGCCGAACCCGGCCAGGGTCTGCTTGATGTCGTGCAGCTGCGCTTTGTACGCGGCGCCCCGGATCACCGGCAGGGCCGCCACTTCGGTGAGCTCGCGGATGCCGGGGTGCTCGCTGAGCACCTCGTGGCCGAGGTCGGCGATGTACTGGCCGGGGTAACCGCCCTCGGGCACGTCCCGGCCGTGCAGCCGGGCGAACACGGAGTTCGCGAACACGTTCATCTGGGATCCGGCGTCGTTGATGTAGTACTCGGCCGTGACGTCGGCGCCGGAGGCCCGGAGGATGCGGGCGATGGCGTCGCCGAGGGCGGCCCACCGGGTGTGGCCGATGTGCAGCGGGCCGGTGGGGTTGGCGGAGACGAACTCCATGTTGACCACGTGCCCGGCGAGCGCGGTGTTGGTGCCATAATCCGCGCCGGCCTCGACGATGGCCTTGGCGAGGGCGCCCGCGGCCGCGGCGTCCACCGTGATGTTCAGGAAGCCGGGGCCGGCGATGTCCACCGCCGACACGCCGTCGATCAATTTCAGCCGGGCGCTGAGGACGGACGCGAACTCCCGCGGGTTGGTCCCGGCCGCCTTGGCCAGCTGGAGGGCGACGTTGGTGGCCCAGTCCCCGTGGTCCCTGTTCTTCGGACGCTCAACGCGCACCTCATCCGGAATCTCGGCCACGGAAAGGGCGATGTCGCCGGCCGCGACGGCGTCCTTCAGGCAGGCGGATATGGCAAGGGAGAGCTCTTCTGGGGTCACCCTTCTAGCCTACCGGTGGGCCCGTGGTGCGGCGGAATTTGGGCCCCGGCATGACGGATGAGGTGACCCGGGGCCCCGGTCCGGACCCCGGCTCCCGACGCGAGGAAAGAATCCGATTTTCCGTTGAGGGCCACCTTCCTGCTAAGCTCTAGGACGTCCCGCTGGAAACGGCAGGATCCCTGACTGCCCTCGTAGCTCAGGGGATAGAGCGTCTGCCTCCGGAGCAGAAGGTCGTTGGTTCGATTCCAATCGAGGGCACCATCGGAACCCCGCCACTTCAACGAAGTGGCGGGGTTTTTTGTGCCTAATCCCGGTGAAAGAACGCGGAAAACCAGCGGCTTTCCCCCTGCCAATTGTCGGTGCCCGCTCGTAGGCTGTGTTCATCGGTGGCGGGCTACCCTGCACGCCCCGAGGCATGAGGGGGTCTCACATGTTCTTTCCACACCGCTTCTTTTCACACCGCTTCTTTCCACACCGCTCCTTCCCACACTGCTCCATCGTTCCGCCCTATTTGCTCCGCCGCCTGGCTGCCCAGGATGAACTCTCCGGAGCGGCCGAAGCCGCCCGCAACGCGCTCCTCCACGTCCCGACCTTCCATGCCGCACGAGCCGAGCTGTCCCTGCTGGCGCCCCCCGGAGTGCGGGGGGCCAAGTCCGGGCCGCCGGAGCGCACCATCTACGATGCCCGGTCCCTGGAACAGCTACCTGGCAGTCCGGTCCGCAAGGAGGGCAAGGCACCCACCGGGGATCCGGCCACGGACGAGGCGTATGACGGGCTCGGCCACACCCACCGGCTCTACGCAGACGCCTTTGGCCGCGATTCCATTGACGGACGGGGACTGCCCCTCGAAGCCTCGGCCCATTACGGCAAACGCTATGACAACGCCTTCTGGGACGGCCGGCAGATGGTGTTCGGCGACGGTGACGGCGAGGTCTTCGGCCGGTTCACCAAGTCACTGAGCGTCATTGGCCACGAGCTCGCCCACGGTGTCACGCAGTACTCGGGCGGCCTCAACTACCGCAACCAGGCCGGCGCCCTCAACGAATCCTTGTCCGACGTCTTTGGCGCCCTCGTGGAGCAGTATGCGAAGCAGCAGTCCACCGCGGAGGCGAGCTGGCTGATCGGCGAGGGTCTGTTTACGGACCAGGTGCAGGGCGCCGCCCTGCGGTCCATGAAAGCGCCGGGGACCGCCTACGACGACGACGTCCTCGGCAAGGATCCCCAGCCGGACTCGATGGATTCGTACGTGCGGACGAGCGCGGACAACGGCGGGGTGCACATCAACTCCGGCATCCCCAACCGCGCATTCTGCCTCGTGGCAACGGCCCTCGGCGGCAACGCCTGGGACGCCCCGGGGCAGATCTGGTACCAGACCCTTTCCGGCGGCACGCTCTCGCCAAACGCCACGTTCGGGGCCTTTGCCCGGGCCACTGCGGCTTCCGCCAAGGAGCTCTTTGGCGCCGATTCCCCGGCACATGACGCCGTCCGGTCGGCGTGGGAAACTGTGAAGGTGAAGCTGTAACCCCAACGCAGCAACCCGGCCGTGAGGATCGCGGACTCGTGAAAGTCCAGGCACATGAAATCGCAGGCTTATGCAGATCACAGTCTCATGAATTTCTCACGCTCATGAAGATCACACGCTCATGAAAATCACAGTCCAGCGCAGCGGCGGCATGGCCGGAATGCCGCGGACGTGGACCGTCCGGCCGGAGCCGCCCGAGGACACCGACCGGTGGCAACCGCTGATTGAGGCCTGCCCGTGGGACGCCGTTGCCGGAACCGGCGGGGCGGCCGGCCAGCCGGACCGGTTCATGTACAGCATCCGGGCAGGCCAACGCCGCGCGGTCCTGCCCGAGCGTGAACTGACGGGGCCGTGGCGCGACCTGGTCGAATGCGCCCGCGCCGCGGCAGAGCAGGCAGCAGGGCAAGCAGCGTCGCCGGATCCCGACTAGCCGCGGCTCCCCCCGCAGCGCCGCCCCTGTAGCGCAGCGCCGCCCCTGTAGCGCAGCGCCGCCCCTGCAGCGCGGCTCCGCATACCGTGGCACCTTAGGCCGTGGCCAGGTGTCCCCGGAACGTGCGCCGGTAGGACTGCGGGCTGGTGTCCAGCGCCTTCGCAAAGTGGTGGCGCAACAAGACCGAATGCCCGAAGCCGGACTCACGGGCGATCTCGTCAATATTGAGCTCCGTGCTCTCCAGCAACTCCTGGGCGCGCAGCACCCGCTGGGAGTTGAGCCAGGCCGCCGGAGTTGCCCCCGTTTCCGAGCGGAAGCGCCGCGCGAACGTCCGTGGCGACATGTGGACCCGGGCCGCCAGTTCGTTGACCGGGTGTTCCTCGTCCAGGTGCCGGACCATCCACTGCAGCAGCTGTTCCATCGGTTCCGAGCCGCACTGCGGAATGGGCCGGTCGATGTACTGTGCCTGGCCGCCGTCTCGGTGTGGCGGCACCACCATGTCCCGGGCGATGGCTGCGGCCACCTTGGCGCCGAATTCAACGCGGACCAGGTGCAGGCAGGCATCGACGCCCGCGGCTGTGCCGGCGCTGGTGATGATCCGGCCGTCTTCGACGTACAGGACGTTTTCATCCACCTGGACGGCGGGATACTTGGCGGCGAGCTCCTGGGAGTAGTGCCAGTGCGTGGTGCAGCGGCGGCCGTCGAGCAGGCCAGCCCGGGCCAGCGCGAACGCCCCCGAACAGATGGACATCACCCAGGCACCGCGGGCATGGGCTGCCCGCAGGGTCTCCAGAACGGATTCGGGAACGTCCTCGTCCCGGCCGTACGGCGCCATCACCACCAGATCCGCGTCCGCAGCCGCCTCCAGCCCCAGACTGACGTGCATGCTCAGACCGGATTTGAGCGGAACGTCGCCCGGTTCCGGGGCGCAGACGCGGAAATCGAAGGCCGGCACGCCGTTTCCGCGGCCCGAGCGATCGACGCCGAAGACCTCGAAAGCCGTCGCGAACTCGAAGATCGAGAAGTTGGGGACCACGATCATTGCCACTGATTTGATCATGAATCCAGTGTGGCAGAAATTATAGCTTTTTGGGCATTTCTGCCACTTCTTTTCATGGGTGCATCGGCGAACCATGGAGGTATGGAACTCCTCGGAATCGCCCTCATCGTCCTGATCCTCGCCGTCGTCGCCGCCACGATCTCGGCCCTGCGCAAAGATGGCCTCGGCCACACCCCGCCCGTCCGCTCGGACGAGTATTGGATGGCCCGGGACCTTCCCAGCGTCAACTACACCCTGCGGACCTTCTGACCCCCGCGCCCCGCCACGGGCCCGGCCCATACGGCCGGGCCCTCACCATGCGGCGTGACTGAACACGGGACAGCGGGCCCCCAGTAGACTGTCTTCAGCCATGACATTGCATATTTCCTACCCCGCCGAGCTGCCCGTTTCCGAGCGCCGCGAAGATCTGATGGCCGCCATCGCGGCCAACCAGGTGACCATCATCGCCGGCGAGACCGGCTCGGGTAAGACCACCCAGATCCCGAAAATGTGCCTGGAGCTCGGCCTGGGCGAGAACGGGCTGATCGGCCACACCCAGCCCCGCCGGCTCGCGGCCCGCACCGTCGCCGAGCGCATCGCGGAGGAACTCGGCGTCGAGATCGGCCAGGAGGTGGGCTTCCAGATCCGCTTCACCGGCGAGGTCAGCCGCTCCACCAAGGTCAAGCTCATGACCGACGGCATCCTGCTGGCGGAAATCCAGCGTGACAAGCTGCTGCGCAAATACAACGCCATCATCATCGACGAGGCCCACGAACGCAGCCTCAACATCGACTTCATCCTCGGCTACCTCAAGCGGATCCTGCCGCAGCGCCCGGACCTGAAGATCATCATCACCTCCGCCACGATCGATCCGGAGCGGTTCGCCAAGCACTTCGGCAGCGAGGACGAGCCCTCCCCCATCATCGAGGTCTCGGGCCGGACCTACCCGGTGGAGATCCGCTACCGGCCGCTCTCCCAGCCTGCGGGCGGCGGCGCCGACGACGACACCGGCGAAGGCGCGGCCTCGGACGACGAACTGGAAGAGGACCGCGACCCGCTCGACGCGGTGTGCGACGCCGTCGACGAGCTCGCCCTGGAGGCCCCCGGCGACATCCTGATTTTCTTCTCCGGCGAGCGCGAAATCCGCGACGCGGCGGAGGCCTTGAACGCCCGCATCCAGTCCAACCGGCGACTGGCCGGCACCGAGGTCCTTCCGCTCTTCGCCCGGCTCAGCCTGCAGGAGCAGCACAAGGTCTTCCACCCGGGCAGAAACCGCCGGATCGTGCTGGCCACCAACGTCGCGGAAACCTCGCTCACCGTCCCCGGCATCAAGTACGTCATCGACACCGGCACGGCCCGCATCTCCCGCTACTCGCACCGCACAAAGGTCCAGCGCCTGCCGATCGAGCGTGTCTCGCAGGCGTCGGCCAACCAGCGTTCGGGCCGCTGCGGCCGTGTCTCCGACGGCATCGCGATCCGGCTGTACTCCGAGGAAGACTTCGAATCCCGGCCGCTGTTCACGGACCCGGAAATCCTGCGCACCAACCTGGCGGCCGTTATCCTGCAGATGACCGCCATGGGCGTGGCCCGGGGGCCAAAGGATGTGGAGAACTTCCCCTTCGTCGAGCCGCCGGATTCGCGCGCCATCAACGACGGAGTCAGCCTCCTGCGCGAACTTGGCGCCCTTAGCGCCGCGGGGCAGGAACCAACGGACGACGGCGACGGACGCAACGGCTCCCGGCGTGCCGGGGCTGCTGCCGGCCGGAACGGCACCGGCCGAAGCGGGGGCGGGCTCACCGCCGTCGGGCAGCAGCTGGCTCAGCTGCCGGTGGACCCGAGGCTCGGCCGGATGATCGTGGAGTCCGGCAAACGCGGCTGCGTCCGGGAAGTCATGATCCTGGCCGCGGCGCTCACCATCCAGGACCCGCGGGAGCGCCCAACCGATAAGCAGCAGCTCGCCGCGGAGAAGCACGCCCGGTTCCGGGACGAGAACTCGGACTTCACCGGCTACCTGAATCTGTGGAACTACCTGCAGGAGAAGCAGCAGGAGCTGTCCTCCACCGCGTTCCGCCGGCTCTGCCGCAACGAGTTCATCAACTACTTGAGGGTCCGCGAATGGCAGGACCTCTTTGCCCAGCTGCGCCAGCTCGCCCGGCCGCTGGGCATCAGCCTGGACAACAAGCGCCTGGCCGATCCCGTGGGCAACCATGACGGCATCCATATCAGCCTGCTCTCGGGGCTGCTGAGTCATATCGGCATCCTCGACGAGCGCAAGCGCGAGTACGCCGGCGCCCGCGGCAGCCGCTTCGCAATCTTCCCGGGCTCGGCACTGTTCAAGAAGTCCCCCACCTTCGTGATGGCCGCAGAACTCGTCGAGACGAGCCGGCTCTGGGCCCGCGTCGCGGCGAAGTTCGATCCGCTCTGGGCCGAGCAGGTGGCCCCGGGCCTGGTCAAGCGCAGCTACAGCGAACCGCACTGGTCCAAGAAGATGGGCGCGGTGATGGCCCACGAAAAGGTCACCCTGTACGGCGTGCCCATCATCCCCAGCCGGCGCGTCAATTACGGCACCGTGGAACCGGAGCTCTGCCGCGAGCTCTTCATCCGCCACGCCCTGGTTGAAGGCGACTGGCAGACCCACCACAAGTTCTTCCACCGCAACCGCGCCCTGCTGCACGAGGTCGAGGAGCTCGAGGCTCGGATGCGGCGCCGGGACATCCTGGTGGATGACGAGACGCTGTTCGAGTTCTACGACGCCCGGATCGGCAAGAACGTCGTGTCCGAGCGGCATTTCGACAAGTGGTGGAAGGACGCCCGGCAGCAGGATCCCGCGCTCCTCGACTTCGACCAGTCTCTGCTGATCAGCGAGGACGCCGCGGCTCTGGATGATTCGGCCTACCCGAAGACCCTGCTGCACAAGGGCTTCGAGCTGCCGCTGAGCTACGAGTTCCATCCCGTGGCGCCCGGCTCGCCGCCGAATCCGTCCGACGGCGTCACCGCCGAGGTCCCCGTGCTGTTCCTGAACCAGCTCGACGACGCCGCGTTCCGCTGGCTGATCCCCGGGCAGCGGGTGGAGCTTGTCACGGCGCTGATCAAGTCGCTGCCGAAGCAGATCCGAAAGAACTTCGTTCCCGCGCCGGACGTGGCACGCCAGGCCGTCGCGGCTCTGGAGGCCGACTTCGATCCCGCTACGGACGAACTCGAACCGTCACTCGAACTGGTGCTGCGCCGGATCCGTGGACAGGTCATCCCGCCCGGGTCCTGGAACTGGGACGCCGTGCCTGCGCATTTGCGGGTCAGCTTCCGCGTGGTGGATTCCCGCGGCAAGGTCCTGGATGAGGGCAAGGACCTCGGCGCGCTGCAGGAGCGGCTGGCCCCGGCCACCCGCCGCGCCATCGCCGAGTCCCTCGGTGCCACCCCGGCCACCACGGCGCCGGCGAAAGGGACGGCGGCCAGGGGGAAGGCCGGTGCGAGCGGGACAGCTCCGGCGAACGGAAGGGACGCGGGCCGGGTTTCCCGGTCCGGCGCGTCGCCGTCGGCCGCTCTGGCCGGCGCAGCATCCGCCGCGCCGGGCGGCTTCGCCGAACTGTCCGGGCTGACGGACTGGACCTTCGGACCTGTCCAGCGCCAGGTCCAGGGCAGCGTCGGCGGCCACACCGTCACCGGCTACCCGGCCCTGGTGGACGAGGGCACGTCGGTGGCGTTGCGGATCTTCCAGACGCAGTCCGAACAGCTGGAGGCCATGCGCGCCGGAGTCATCAGGCTTCTGGCCCTCAAGGTGCCGCCGCCGGACCGCTACATCCTGGAGCACCTGAACAACACCGAGAAACTGACGTTCAGCCAGAACCCCCACGGGTCCGTGAGCGCGCTGATCGCGGACTGCGCCCTGGCCGCCGTCGACAAGCTCACGCCGGCGGAGCTGCCGTGGGACGAGGCGTCGTTCAAGGCGCTCTACGAAAGCGTCCGGGCAGAGCTGATCGACACGGTCTTCACGGTCACCGCCGTCGTCGAACGGATTCTGGCAAGCACCCGCCGGATCGAAAAGCAGCTGAAGGGCACCACGAGCCTAGCTCTGATCAGCGCACTCAACGACGTCAAGAGCCAGCTGGAGCAGCTCGTGTATCCCGGTTTCGTGGCACGCACGGGCTACGCGCAGCTCAGCCAGTTGCCGCGTTACCTCGCGGCGATCGAAAAGCGCCTCGAGAAGCTGCCGGGCAACGTCCAGCGGGACGCCCAGCACATGGCCGCTGTCCAGGCCCTGGAAGACGACTACGACGACGCCGTCTCCGCACTCCTGCCCGGACGGCGGGCCGGTGCGGATTTAACCCACGTGCGCTGGATGATCGAGGAATTGCGGGTGAGCCTCTTCGCCGTCGAACTCGGCACCGCGTACTCGGTGTCCGAAAAGCGCATCCGCGCGGCCCTTAACAAAGTACTGGCGCCGGCATAGACCCCTTGGGGGTGCTGCGCCGGCGCCAGTTCCTGATTGAGTCAGGCGTGAGGAGCTACGCGTCCGGGACGTGCTCCGCGTGCCCGGCCGCACGGAGGCCTTCACGGAGCTTCTCCGCGTTGGCGTCCAGCTTGGCAGGATCCGGGTGCTGGTCGACCGAGCCGAAATCAAAGTCCGCCATCGAGTTGGAGGGCCACACGTGGACGTGCATGTGGTTGATTTCGTAGCCGGCCACGATCAGGCCGGCGCGGGCGGCGCCGAACACGTCCACCTGGACGGCGCCGATCTTCCGGGCAACCTCCATGACCCGGCCGAGGACCTCAGGCGAGGCGTCGGTCCAGCGGTCCACTTCCTCCGTGGGCACCACCAGGGTGTGGCCGTCGGCCAGCGGGCCCACCGTCAGGAATGCCACGACGTCGTCCTCGCGCCAGACGAAGCGGCCCGGGATTTCGCCGTTAATGATTTTCGTGAAGAGAGTGCTCATGCGTCCGCCTTTTCCGCCGGGGACCCCAGGGTGCTGACGTCCAGGACAAAACGGTACTTCACATCGCCGGCCACCATGCGGTCATAGGCTTCGTTGAGCTGGTCCGCCCGGACCACCTCGACGTCGGACACCACACCGTGTTCGGCGCAGAAGTCCAGCATCTGCTGGGTCTCGGCGATGCCGCCGATCAGCGACCCCGCATACGCGATCCGGCGCCGGATCAGCGCGCCGGGATTGACGGGCGGCATCGCTTCCGAGGGCAGGCCCAGCTGGAAGAGCGCGCCGTCCAGGCGAAGCGTGCGGAAGTACGGGTTGAGGTCGTGCGGCGCAGCGACGGTGTCGATGATGACGTCAATGCTCCGGTCCGCCGCCTCCATCGCGGCCGGATCCGTGGAGAGGATGACGTCGTCGGCGCCCAGCTCGCGGGCCGCTGCGAACTTCTTTTCCGACGTCGTGAACACCTTGACCTCGGCGCCCATGGCCTTGGCGATCTTGACGGCCATGTGCCCGAGGCCGCCGAGACCGACGACACCGACCACGTCGCCTTCCTCGACTTCAAAGTGGTTCAAGGGCGAATACGTGGTGATGCCGGCGCACAGCAGGGGCGCGGCCGCGGCGGGGTCCAGGCTCTCCGGGACGCGCAGGACATAGTTGCGGTCCACGACGATGGACGTCGAGTACCCGCCCTGGGTGATGGCGCCGTCGTTGCGGGGATCCTTGGCGCCGTAGGTTCCGATCATGCTGTTTTCGCAGTACTGCTCCAGGCCGTCCAGGCAGCTGTCGCATTCGCGGCACGAATCCACCATACAGCCCACGCCCACGCGCTCACCCACGGTGAAGTCGTCCACCGCCGAGCCGAGACGGGTGACCCGGCCGACGATCTCGTGGCCCGGGATCAGCGGGTAAGTGTCTCCACCCCATTCGCCGCGGGTGGCGTGCACGTCGGAGTGGCACAGTCCGCAGAATTCGATGGCGATCTCAATATCCTCCGCCTTGGGTGCCCGGCGGGACACGGTCAGGGGAACAAGTCCGCTATCCGGTGCGGTGGCACCGTAGGCAGCGACCAGGCGCGCGCCCGGCATCGAGGTGTCCGAGGTCAGATCGGGAAGCGGCTTGGCGAGGGGCGGCGGTACGGGACGTCCGGGAGTCATGATCCGACGCTACCCCCGGGTGCGGCCGCTACGCCAATTCGGGGGCGGGCGGCCGGGGCCGCGCCGGCCACTACGCTCCCCGGGCGGAATCTCCCGGCCGTCAGCTGAGCGAGAGGACGAGATACAGGACTGCAAGGAGCAGTGCGACGGGGGTCATGGTGAGGCGTTCCGGTTTGCTGCGCGAGATCCCATTCATCACCACTCCCAGCGTGAAATACGCCGTCAGCACCCAAACGACAACCGCGGTGGCGGTTTCACTGACCGCTGGCGGGACCATCTGGGCCCTGGCCAGCGCCGCATAGGCAAAAAGCGCGTAAAGGGCAATGGACACCGCGCTTCCGATCCGGAGCCTGGCCGGGAGGACATCGTGCTGTCCACCCCAAGCCATCTTCCCGAACGGCGCCCCGCCGATCAGGGCGGCCTGAAAAATGCTCAGACCGGCCAGGATGGCGCAGGCGACTATCGCGGCAAGCTGAACTACGGCCATGAGGAAACCAATCTCGCGTCCGGCGCCGGGAGATCCCGGCTCCAAAGGTCGGGCATCTCGGGTTCGCCCGTTCGGATGAATTCCAGGAAGGGCGGACAAGGGATCGAGAGAGCAGCCGCCGCTGGAGGTTTCGTGATACGCCGAGTCATGGCCGTTCCCCCGCGCTGGCGTTGAGTACCCGGAGGGCATTGTCGCTAATCCGGTCGAGCTGTAGAACCAATGCTTTGACGTCTACTCCCTCATCAACTCCGTCCTGATGGGTTTCGAGGCCGCGCCAGGCGCGTTCCAGCAGCTCCGCTCCCTTCCGGGATAACGAGATTGTGTTCGCCCGGGCGTCCTCCGGGTGGGGCCGCGCCGTGACCAGATCATCATCGAGGAGCCGTCGGAGCCGCTGGGTGATTGACGCCCGTGACACGTCAAGATTGTCTGCAATTTGTCGTTGCGTTAGCTGGCCGACTGTGCCGATGGTGAGCAGAACCAGGAAAGCTGAATAGCGCATTCCGTGGTGTTCCTGGAGGTAGCGGTCCGCGACCCGGTCCACGAGCAACGTGGCGCGGTGCAGCTTGAAGACAGCGCTCTCTACGATGCCGTGCTGTTCGGTGTTGTCCATATTGTTAAGCAGTTAACTAATATCGGCTTTTGTTGTCAAGGGGGCAACACCGCCGGCCCGCCACAGCAACGCGGGGTCACTTGCGGCCTATGAGGCGGCGGATTTATGGGCGCTAGGTGACCTCGCGTTGCTGTTGCCGGCAGCCGTGTCGGACCTTGGCTTGCCTACCGGCGGTGCTTCGCGGGGGGCCACTGCGGGCAAACTGGACAGGTAGTTCGTGCCGATGTCTGCGGCGGATCAACTGGGGTTTAACTGTCACAGGTGCCCGATAGTCTGATTCCATGGACGGCAATCAGGGGCCCGATGTGGTTCCGGCAGCATCCGGCGGGACTGGCTTCAGGCGCGCCGGGCACGACGGCGGGTCCTTCACCGCGGCCGTCGAGCTGGTGACCGCCGTCCCCGCGGCGACCGACAGTGCCGGACTGATCGACCGGATCCGCCAACTCGAAGACGCCAAATCCGCCATCGCAGCCCGGCAGGCCCGGATCGCTGTGGCTTTCGACCTCCTGCAGCGCCGCGAGCAGGCCGCCGCCGGCATGCCCGCCGCGAAACTCGGGGCCGGGGTCGGCGCTCAGATCGCCCTCGCCCGGCGCGAATCCCCCGCCAAGGGCGGTCGGCTGCTGGGCCTGGCCAAGGCCCTGATCACCGAAATGCCGCACACCCTCGCGGCGCTGGAATCCGGGATCCTCAACGAATGGCGGGCCACGCTGATCGTTCGCGA
>NZ_JBFRCV010000016.1:0-60601 GCF_052113245.1 Arthrobacter sp. YAF34 | reverse complement strand
GGCGTGGACGCCGTAAACACCGGGGCCGTCTGGGCGGGGTTCACGGTGATCGTGATCGAGGGGGTGACCGCGTCGGGACTGACCCCGTTCGTGGCGGTGACCGTGAACGTGGCGGGGCCGGCCGCCGTCGGGGTTCCGGAAAGGACCCCGGTGGTGGTGTTCAGGCTCATCCCGGCCGGCAGGGTGCCGGAGGCGACCCTGAACGTCGGCGCCGGATTACCGGAGGCGGCGAAGGCGTAGGTGTAGGCGGTGCCGACGGTGGCCGTCGCYGGCGGCGTGGACGCCGTAAACACCGGGGCCGTCTGGGCGGGGTTCACGGTGATCGTGATCGAGGGGGTGACCGCGTCGGGACTGACCCCGTTCGTGGCGGTGACCGTGAACGTGGCGGGGCCGGCCGCCGTCGGGGTGCCGGAAAGGACCCCGGTGGTGGTGTTCAGGCTCATCCCGGCCGGCAGGGTGCCGGAGGAGACCCGGAACGTCGGGGCCGGATTACCGGAGGCGGCGAAGGCGTAGGTGTAGGCGGTGCCGACGGTGGCCGTCGCCGGCGGCGTGGACGCCGTAAACACCGGGGCGGTCTGGGCCGGTCCGGCCGTCACGGTTTTCAGGACGATGTCGTCGGCGATCATGTCGCCGTCCTGCATCACGTGTTCTGCTCCCAGTTGGAGGACGTTCATCGAAGTATTTGAACCGAGATTGATGAATCCGGTGGTGCTGTTGGAACGGTCAAAGAGTTTTGTGCCGTCCTGCCATACCTGCACCTGGCTTTGCGCTGCGTTGACTACCAGGTGAATTTTCAGGGCAAACTTTTGGCCGACGGCTATGTGGCCCACGCCTATGATGGTGTAGCCCGAGCCGGTAGGCCATCTTACGAACAGGTCGCCGGATCCGTTTTGGCGCGATACATCAAAGAGGCGGGTGCCGCCGTTAAAGAAACGCAAGGTGGGAACGTTATTATTCGAAGCGCCGCCTTCGCGGGTGATCTCAAACCAGCCGCTGGCCCAAACTTCGCTGACCGCAGCCGGCAATTTTTTCACCACGTTCGCCTCGGAGCCGCTATTCCCTGTGACACTTATTCGCGCAGCGCAGGCGGGGGAGTTGTAAATTGCCGCTTGTACTGTGGCGGTGGCATCGCCCAGCTGGGTGACAGCCGTCCATTTACTGAAATCATTGGTCTCGAAATTGTCGGCCAGTACAACGACGCCGGGGTCGGAATTAGTGGGAGCAGGAGCGGCGGGGTTGCAGGGGGACGTAATGGCTTGAACGCTGCCTGCCGAACCGAAGACCATACAAATCATCAAGGCGGCCGTTGCAAGTGTTGCTGCCAAAGCCGGGTGCCGCCGTCGGTGTGCGGATGTTCCTTGATGTCCCGTGTTTTCCATTGGTTGTCCCTTATGAGGTGTTGTTGGTGCAACTCCTTGACCTGCGTTTGTGCGGACCTACTCTTCCCGCGGGCCCGGAAGCCTTGGTTGCTCCGGGCCTGCACTATTGCGCTCTCATAAAGGTTGGCCGAATGGTGGCTTGGTCCGGAGCCTAAGGGCGGGCCGCGAGGCGGGACAACACTGGGCGATACCTGTCTTTTGGGCAGGACTACCCGCTTCCTTGGGGTGCCAGATGGCCTATTTAGGTGCCCGCCGCGTTTGTCGCGGCCGGGGGAGCCGAAGGCTACGCGTCCGTGTCCGACCTGAGTGTCGGTGCCACGATGCATGAGGTGAAGCGGCTGCACGTCCGCCACAACGCCGGCCCGGCGCTCTTGTCCCGGGCGACTCTCGGTCTGCCGGAAGTTCGTCGTAGGACACCGCCCTTTTAGTGCCGCGGAGGGTTTCCTAGCCGACGGTCTGCGCTGACGTGCGCAGCCCGTGGACGAACTCAAGCTTGTCGATCACGGCGGCGGAGAGAATGAAGGGGTAGAGGTCATCTTTGCCCATGCTGTGGTTGACCTGGTTCAGGGCTATTGAGAGCGGCAACCATTCGGTTTCCACGACGTCGCGGAAAGAGATTTCCTGGGGAGCGGCTGAGATAAGTCCGTATTCCCGGGCGGTGCCGAGGGTGTCGCAGATGTGCAGGTAATGAGCGAACGACTCCGCGAAATCCTCGTAGGGATGCATTGTTGCGTATTTGGAGATGAACCCCTCGTTCCAGTCCGGGGGAGCGCCTTCGCTGTAGTGGCGGTCTATTTCAGCCTGGTAGTCCTTGGTGTCGTCGCCAAAGAGATCCCGGGCCTCGCGGGTCCGCCCCTTGTCGCTGAAGACGAGCACCGTCTCAAAATAGTGCCCCACTTCATGCCGGAAATGACCAAGCATCGTCCGGTATGGCTCGTCGAGCTGGGTCCGCATTCTCTCGCGATAGGCGTCGTCGCTTTCGGCCAGGTTGATGGTGATGACACCAGCGGCATGGCCGATCACGACATTTTCCTTGACACTCGACAAGAGGTCGAAAGCAAGGCCGCCGTCAGGGTCTTCGGCGCGCGGGACGATGGGCATGCCCAAGTCATCGAGTTCAGCAATGAGGTGACGCTTGGCCCGCTCGGCCTCCATGAACTGCGATAGGCCCTTGGCGTCATCGTCGTTCGGGCGAGTACGCGTGAGTTCGCAGCTGAAGCATTGACCGCCGCTCTCCGGGGCAAGCCAGGTGCAACCCGAGAGAAGCAAATTCTTGCACCGGTGCCAGCTGGCTCCTGACGCGTCCGTGTACCGTCCTTGGCTGTCCACTGCGACCAGGGCGCGCGAGTGCCGCAGGTATGCCAGGTTTGTTCCGCAGTGCAGGCAGGCCGAATTTTCAAAGTACACGGCCGAACCGCAGATACCGCAGGATTGTTTTTTCACCTCCTGATCCTACCCATGGCGATCTGATTCGCCCGGGCCGGGGCGTCCGGTTAGCGGCCGTTGTATTCGTCGTCGGTGATGTGTTCGCCCCAGGTGGTGGTCGTGGCGGGATCTTCGCCGTTCTGGAGCATGGCGATGTGTTCCATGAAGCAGCCGGGGGCGGCCGCATGCCAGTGCTCCTCGCCAGGCGGGGTGTAGAGCGTCTGGCCGGGGTGGACCTCGATGATCGTGCCGTCGCGGCCGCCGAAGCGTGCGACGCCCTGGGTGACCCGCAGGTACTGGCCGTGCTCATGGGAGTGCCAGGCCGTTCGGGCGCCGGGAGCAAACCGGACGGTCGCGACGACCATGGTCTGACCCGGTTCGTGGGGTAGCGCGATCGGGTCGAGCCAGACGTCGCCGGCGAACTGCGCGGCCGGGTTTTTCGAGGTGGGCGCAGAGGGTTCGATATTCATGATGTTCCTTACTTGTTGTCGGTGAAGAGCTGCTTGGCTACGCCCATCGCACCCATGCCCTTGGGCCAGCCGGCGTAGAGCGTGACGTGGGTGATGGCTTCGATGAGCTCGTCTTGGGTTACGCCGTTCTCGATGGCGCGGCCGAGGTGGAAACCCAACTGGTCAGTGTTCCCGCCGGCGGTGAGAACTGCCACGGTGATGAGGCTGCGGTCCCGTGCGGAGAGTTCCGGCCGATTCCAGACGTCCTCGAAGAGCACGTCATCGGTGAGCTCGGCAAGTTTCGGGGCGAAGTCGCCGAACATTCTGCGGCCGCCTCCGAGCTGCTTTGGCTGGTCAGTCATTTTGATCCTTCTTTCGGTTTGGAAGATGTCGTGGTCGGCTGGTTCCGAGTTACTTCTCCTCGTGGGTACGCAAGGATGAAGCTGCGCGGTGGGTGGCGGTCGGTTTAGGTCTGGCGGTGTGGCTAGAGGCGTGCCGGGAAGGCCGTGCGGCGCCCGTAGAAGGTCAGCATAAGCGCGGCCAGACCGGCGACGATCATCACGACCGAGAGGACCAGGCCGCTGAAGTTCGTGAGCAGTGCGGCGCCGAGAATGCCGGCGGTGAAGATGGCCAGGTTGAACGCCACCGGCAGGAATGAGTTGGCGACGTCCGAGTCCGCGCCTCCGGTAGTGGTGAGGGCGGCTTGGAGCTGGGCGGACGCACCGCCGAAGGTGGTCCCCCACAGCACGGTCGCGGCGATGATCGCCGGGGCCGACGCGTGACCGACTAGCAGCACCACCGCGGCCGCGATGAACAGGGCGACGCTTCCGTGCAGCAACGGGCGGGGGTGTCGGTCCAGGAGGGCGCCGGTGATGATGATTCCAACGATGGAGGCGACGCCGAAGATGAAGAGTTCGACGTCGACGGCGAGGCTGCTGCTCGTGGCCCGCAGATATGGAGCCATGTAGGTATAGATGGTGTTGTGGGCCAGCATCCAGGTGAAGATGACGGCCAAGATCACGGCGATGCCGGGGATGCGGAACACCCTTGCCAGCGGAAGCCGGGAGGTTCCGGGCTGCCCCTCGGCGTCGGGTGCGATTGCGGCGATGAAGACGCCAGCGATAGCGGCCACCGCAGTGAGTCCGGTGAAGGACCACCGCCAGTCGAATGTTGAGCCGAGCCAGGACCCCAGGGGTGTGCCGAGAGCGAATCCCACAGGTGCCCCGACGGAGACGATCGCCAGGGACAGGCCTGCACGGGAGGGCGGGCTGATCTTCCGGCCGTAGGCGGCCAGCATCCCCCAGATGATCCCCGAGAACGCGCCGGCGACGAATCGCGATACCAGTGACACGGTCACGTCGCCGGAGAACGCGGTGGTGCTGTTGGCCAGGATGAGGCCGAGGATCGCGCCAAGGAGCAACGGCTTGCGGCGCATGCCCCGGGTAAGGGTGATGGCAGGGATCGTGACGGTCACCGTGCCGAGCGCGTAGGCGCTGACGAACAGTCCGACGGTGCCTTCGCTGGTCCCCATGCCGGTGGCGATAACCGGTAGCAGGCCGGCCGGCATGGTCTCCATCGCGACGAGCACGAAGCCGATGACGGCGAGCGCGGCCAGAGTGGCGAGCGGCAGTCGGTTCGCCTGCTCGGTAGCTGCCGGGGCCGGCGTCGGAAGGGTGGTGGTGTTCATGAGTCTCCTGGCCCGCGGGCGGTCGCGCGGGTTACTTGCTGGTCGGTAACGCGGTTGAAGAGGCTTCCTTCAGCGGGAAAAGCGAGGTTGAAGCCCGTCCGAGTCCTACCGCCGGCGGGTCTTTACCAAGTCAACATGCGAACCGTCCGGGGGAGGAGTCACTGTCAGGGGGTGTACCGGCAGGGCACCCCAACGAAGTTCGCAGAGACGTATTCTCGTGCCATGGACAATAAAGCCGAGGTTCGCGAGTTCCTGATGTCACGCCGCGCGAAGGTGAGCCCCGAACAGGCCGGACTTCCCGCCGGGCCGAACAGACGCGTTGCCGGACTTCGCCGCACCGAAGTTGCAACCCTTGCTGACGTCAGCGTCGAGTACTACGCCAAGCTGGAACGTGGTGCTATCGGCGGAGCCTCTTCTTCTGTGCTTGACGCCATCGCCCGTGCCCTTTTCCTCGACGACACTGAACGGACCCACCTCTTCGACCTGGCACGTGCGGCCGACGGTATTCCGCTGTCCGGACGTCCCCGCCGACGCTCCACCCAAAACACCGTAAGCCGACCCAGTCTCCACTGGGTGCTCGGTACGATCACTGACGGCGTTGCCTTCGTACGGGACCAACACCAAGACCTCCTCGCCACGAATGAGCTCGGCCGGGCTTTCTATTCGCCCCTCATCGGCAGCGGCGGCCGCACTCCAAACCTCGCCCGGTTCCAGTTCCTCGACCCTGCATCCCGCGACTTTTATCCTGACTGGGAACTCTTCGCTGAGATGTGCGTGGCGATCATGCGGACCGAGGCCGGCCGTGACCCCCATGACAAAGGACTCCACGATCTCGTTGGCGAGCTGTCCACGCGCAGCGAGGTATTCCGGCGGCTGTGGGGCGCGCATGACGTTCGGACCCACGGGTCCGGCACGAAACGATTCAACCATCCCGTGGTTGGCGAACTCACTCTCGCCTACGAAGAACTCATTATCACTGCCGATCCGGGCAGTGTCCTCATGATCTACACCGCCGAGCCCGGCTCGCCCAGTGCGGAGCGACTGCGGCTGCTCGCCAGCTGGGCAGCGACAGGGTCCGCGCCGGCTGCGCCCCGTTAGGCACCTCAAATAGAGGGCCAGGCTCAGAGCCCGCGGCGCCCCACCCACAGTCCGTGCAGCAGCGGGACGACCGACGCGATCATCAGCACGCTGCCGAGGACCGTGTCGTCCGCCCGGACCACGGAACCTGCGATGAGCAGGGCGCCGAATATCAGCGCCGATGCCGATCGCTGCGCCGTGCGGTCCAGTCGCGCCATCTGCCGTTCGAGACGCGGATTGGCCACGGATAGTGAACCGTCCTCGATCCGGGTGACAAGCCCATCCAGGCGTTTCGGCAGGCGCAGGGCGACCCCGGCGGCGTCGAGCGCCTGCTGAGCGACGTCCTGCACGATGTTCCCACGCTCGTCGCGCAGCAGCTGCGCCGCATAGGGTTCCACCGCGTCCCACAGGTTGAAGCGGGCGTCCAGCGAGCTGCACACGCCCGAGGTCAGGGACATCGCCCGGATGATGAGCAGGAAATTCTCCGGCAATTGAAACGGCAGCGAACGAACCAGGTCGCCGAACTCCACCGCGAATTCAAGGAATTCCCTCTGATCCACCTCGCGAAGCTCGGCGAAGCCCATCCCGCCAAACCGGGCGAACAGGTGCGTCATCGCCCGCTCAAGCTCGGCCTTGTCGGTCGAGGGCACCAGCACCCCCAGGTCGCTGATAGCGCTCACCAAGCCCTTGCCGTCACGCGAGGCGGCCGCGATCAGAAGCTTCCGCAGCCCGCTGCGCGTGCTGGGCGAAACCTCGCCCATCATGCCGAAGTCGATGAACGTCAGCTTCCACGGGCGCCCTGCGGATGAATCGGCAACTGGTGTGACAAAGATGTTTCCGGGGTGCGGATCGGCATGGAAAAAGCCGTTGGTGAACATCTGGTCGAACATGACCGACGCGAATACCGGGGCCACCTGCGCAGGATTGATGCCCGCCGCAAGAAGCGCCTGCGTGTCCGTGATCTTGATCGCCGTGACATCTTCGAGAATGAGCGCGCGGCGGGTGCTCCACTCCCATCCGACGTCGGGCACACACACGCGGTCGTCGTCGGCGAAATCAGCCCCGAAGCGCTCTGCATTCGCCGCCTCCTGCAGGTAGTCGATCTCCTCAAGACTGATTTGCGCAAACTCCTCGACCAGGGCGGGCATGTCTGCCCGATCGGACACCAGCCGCACATGGCTGAGCCAGCCGCCCACTTTGCGCAGTGCCGCCAGATCGACGTCGACAATCGCGCCGATGCCCGGGCGCTGCACCTTCAACACCACGTTGTGGAGCCCCGCGTCGGCGGCATTGGCGGGAAGGAGTCGTGCACGGTGCGCCTGCCCGAGTGATGCGGCGGCGATTGGCGTTTCCTCGACCGAGGCGAAAACCTGGTCCAGCGC
This sequence comes from Arthrobacter sp. YAF34, assembly GCF_052113245.1. Lineage (NCBI taxonomy): Bacteria > Bacillati > Actinomycetota > Actinomycetes > Micrococcales > Micrococcaceae > Arthrobacter > Arthrobacter sp. YAF34. The sequence goes on along the minus strand of NZ_JBFRCV010000016.1, from coordinate 53,202 downwards.
CACGCCCAGCTCCGCCTCGGCAAGTGCACGGATTGCGGGGAACGGAACGGGGGGCACCTCGTCCTGCAGTCCCTCAAGCTCCTTGGTGATCTCGGGCGGAAGCACGTCGAGCCGGGACGACAGGAATTGACCCACCTTGATCATCAGGCCGCCCAGGTCCACCGCGAGCACATGGAAGCGCTGCGCGAAGTCGTGCATCCTCTTCGCCCTGGTGCGCTCGGCGATTCGGCGGAGCCCGATGCGGGGGAGGAACAGCTCAAACCACCACGTCACCGCGAGGTGCCGCGCGGCGAAGCGCAGGATGCGGCGGTAACGGGCACGGGTGTCTCCGGCGCCGGAGACCGGATTTGCTCGATCCCGACGAACCGACGTCACCCTCGTCAGTCCTGGGCGAGGATTGAATACAGGCGACGACGTGCCTCGTCGAGCACTGCCACGGCCTGCTGCACCTGCTCCGGAGAGCCGGTGCGGCCCACCTGGGACGCTGCCTGCGCGAGCTCGACGCCGGCCCTCGGGAGTGCCGCGAAGCCGGTGCCGGAGGTCGGTCCCGTTGACTCCCACGGTGTTGACCCTGCGGCATGTGCGACGTCCTCCCGCCCGGCGTCGGTCAGCGAGTAAATCTTGCGGCCGTTGGACTCCTCGGCACGGATCAACCCCTCGTCGGCCAGCAGTTGCAGCGTGGGGTAGACGGAACCGGCGCTCGGCTTCCAACTGCCACTGCTGCGCTCCTCGATTTCGCGAATGATCTGATAGCCGTGCATCGGCCGCTCTGCGAGCAGGGCCAGCACCGCGGAACGCACCTCGCCTCGCCCCGCGCGGGTGCCCGCGCGCTTCTCAAACTTTGAACGCAGCTCTTCAACGGCCTGCCACATGCCGTCGATGTTGGGGCCGCCAAATCCGCCAGCCGAGTATGAATTACGCATGCTGCTCTCCTTAGTGAATCGCGAACGATACTCAACGATACATACCGATATACGCGATGACCAGCATTGCTGCAAGCCGGCGCTACAGGGCGGAACGGTGAGGCGCTGCGGGTCTTGCCCGACCCCCGAACGTTAGGACGTCGACGAAGCATGGCGTCACGTTATCGTTGGTCCAACACATCTCATCAGGAGGACGCATGCCATACGTTGTTGACTTCGAGAACGTTTCCACTGTGGGCCTGGAATCGTCGCCGGTCGCCGAGTCCCTCGCTGGTCTGCGAGCCAACGAGGGCCGCTACTTCCGCAACAAGTACGACCACGTCTTTACCGTTAGCCCTGCAGGCGAGGTTCCGGAGGTGGTCGACCGGGTGAGCCGCATCCTCAGGGACGAGCGCGACATCGTCATCGGCTCCCGCCCGCTCGAAGCGACCGCCTTCGAAGTCGACGGTTTGCGGATGGATTACGTGTTCTACGAGTCGGGGTTGTCGATCAACGTCATGTACAGCATTGAGGACGGCGGGAAGCGGGCGGTCGGATTCAAACTGGCCGAAGGCATGGAGATTCCAGAGGAACTGGCAACACGTTTCAAGTTCGCCCGCCAGAAATCAAAGCTGGCAGGCGTTATCCGCGGCTCCTACTTCGTGATCAAGGGCGAGTACTGATCAACTGACGTTCCTGGAAGCCTGGCCGCCAGAGCCTGCACACGTTTGCGCGCACGAGCGATATTCTCACCACCCGGCGGTGCCCGGGCCGCCCTTGAACGGACCCACGATCTTTGCCGTGATCCACCCGCCGTAGAAGTCGCCCTCCTGGGAGGTCACCTGTTCGCCGTCGACCTCGCAGGAGTCCATGTGACCCGGGTAGAGGGCCACGCGGGTGCTGAGCGCCTCGAAACCCCGGGCGGGTTCCGGATAAGTCCACCCTCCACGGGGAACGACGACTCCGCCGGCAACGACGTCGAAGTAGTGCGCTTCTCCCTTGAACTCGCAGAAGCTGGTGCCCTCGACCGGGACCAGTACACCGGCTGGCAATGAGTCCAACGGCAGGTAGTAGACGGGTGGATGGCTCGTCTCCAGGACGCGCACGGCGTCGGTGGTGTCGGCGATCACTTGCGCGCCAAGCCGGACGATGACCCGTTCCGACCGCGGCTCGACCCGCGGCGGCCGCGGGTAGTCCCACACCGATTCTTGACCAGCCTGCGGTTTGATGGGCTGGGGACGCCGGAAGAGGCCGGAAAAACCGTGAGTGGGAGTCATGTTCCTATGGTGCCACCTTCCGCTGAGATGCCGCCGTGAATGCGGGGGAGCAGGGGATTATGGGCCCAGGCTGGAGTGCCGGACGCTTCACCGAATCCGCCCAGGCGCATCAGCGCTCGGATGCCTTCGCGGCTTTGATGGCGGCCTTGGCAGCCTGCTTGTTGGCGCGCACTCTTTTCAGCGACTCGGGGTCCACGATGTCGGCGACGGAAAGAAATGCGCTCTCCTGGCCATAGGGGCCAGCGGCCTCACGCCAGCCCTGCGCCTGGAGTCCGCACTGTTTGCCGAGTAGTGCAAGGAAGATCTTTGCCTTTTGCTCTCCGAAGCCGGGCAAGCCCTTCAACCTGCGCAGCACTTCCTGGCCGTCCGGGTCGTCCTGGTTCCAGATGGCAGTTGCGTCCCCATTCCAATCGCCTTGGACGGTCGCGGCGAGGTCCTGGACGCGCGTGGCCATGGAGCTAGGGAAGCGGTGGATGGATGGACGCTCCTTGAAGATCTCCACGAAGCCTGCCGGGTCATATTCGGCGATTGCGCCAGGGGCCATGGACCCGATGCGCGTCCGGATCTTTTCGGGGCCGGCAAACGCAGACTCCATGGTCACTTGCTGGTCAAGCAGCATGCCAACGAGGAGTGCGAACGCGTCATTGCTGAGCAGTTGGTCGGCGGCGGGGTCGCCCGTGATGTGCAGTTCCATGCGCCCATCCTCCCACCAGCTCCGCGCCGCGTCATGGCACCGGCAGGAATCCGCTCAGCCGAGACCAGCAGCCTTGCCGACGGTGTGGCCGGTATCCTTGATAGATGAGTGGCACAGCGAGTTCAACCGTCACATTTGATGGCCGCTTCGCCCGGGAGTTCCAGGAGATGGCCATTCCGTGGCGCGCGGAGGAGGCGCCCGACCCGCGGCTCTTGGTGCTCAACCAGCATCTCGCCACCGAGCTGGGCCTCGATCCGGATTTTCTCCGGAGCCCTGAGGGTCTGCTTCTGCTGACCGGCAACGCCATCCCTGCAGGGGCCAGCCCGGTAGCGCAGGCCTACGCCGGCCACCAGTTTGGCTGGTACGCGCCCCGTCTCGGCGACGGGCGCGCACTCCTGCTCGGCGAGATCGGGCACGCGGACGGGCGGCTCCGCGACATCCACCTCAAGGGATCAGGACGCACGCCGTTCGCGCGAAACGGCGACGGCCAGGCAGTGCTCGGGCCGATGCTGCGCGAATACATCGTGAGCGAGGCGATGCACGCACTGGACATCCCCACCACGCGATCCCTCGCCGTCGTCGCGACGGGACGTTCCGTGCAGCGCGAGACGCTCCTGCCCGGCGCCGTTCTTACCCGGGTTGCCAGCAGCCACCTGCGCGTGGGCAGCTTCCAGTACGCCCGGTCCACGGGCGACGTCGGCCTCCTTCGCCGCCTCGCCGACTATGCCCTAACCCGCCACCATCGCGCCGCCGCGGCGGCCGAAAACCAATATCTCGCACTATTGCAGGCAGTCATATCCGCCCAGGCGTCCCTGGTGGCCCAGTGGATGCTCGCAGGCTTCGTTCACGGGGTCATGAACACTGACAACATGACGATCTCCGGTGAAACGATCGACTACGGGCCGTGTGCCTTCATGGAAGGTTTCGACCCGGCCGCCGTCTACAGTTCGATCGACGAGACCGGACGCTACGCCTACCGCAATCAGCCGCTGGTGGCGGAGTGGAACCTCGCCCGGCTCGCAGAGGCCCTGCTGCCTCTGCTCCACGACGACCAGGAGCAGGCGGTCGATCTGGCGGTGGGAGCACTCAGCGAGTTCCGCCGGCAGTACAGTGACGCCTGGTCGGCAGGCATGAAGGCCAAGTTGGGATTCCGTGAAGGGCTTGACGACGACGTGGCGTCGCCTCTTGTGGACGAGCTTGTGGCTTTGATGCAGGAGTCCCGGTCCGACTACACCTCGTTCTTCCGGAATCTGGGCAAAGCCGCCCGCGGCCAGGCTGAACCTGCGCGGGGCCAGGTTCCGGACACGGCAGGTTTCGATGCCTGGGTGCGGCGCTGGCTCGCCGTGGCGCCGGATGCCGACGCCATGGACCGGGTCAACCCTGTCTACATCCCGCGGAACCACCTGGTGGAGGAGGCCCTGGCCGCCGCCACCAGCGGAAACCTGGGCCCGCTGGAAGGGTTGTTGGACGCAGTAGCCTCACCCTTCGACGAGCGGCCCGGTCTGGAGCGCTACGCGGCGGCCGCCCCGGAAAGTTTCGGCCCTTACCAGACCTTTTGCGGAACCTAAAGGGAGCCCATCATGGACACCGAATTCGCTGAAGTCACCGATCATGACGTCACCACCATCACCTGCGTCTGCGGCAATACCGCCAGCAACGAGGGATTGATTCAGGCCAACTCGCAAGGCATCCCCGTTCACATCGGTGGAACCGTTCCCGCACCCGCGGGGCTGGCTGCGTGGCCTGCGGACGAGGATCTCTACACCCTGTGTGCATCATGCGGCCGTGTCTACCATGACGCGGTCATTGAAGAGACAGGAACCGCGCCCGTTGACTTCCGGGTCGATGTCGCTGCTGGACCGATTGCAGAGGCAATCCGTGTCCACTGGGACCTCACAACGTAGCCCTGGTGACAAAGTCCACGTGACCTGATCCGGAGCGGCCACTGTCGAGCAATGCCCTACATGGTGTCCGGCCGCTGATCGCCCTTGTGGCTCCGGAGATTCTCCTGCACCTTGCCGAACAAATCCTTGATGGTCGTCTCCGTATTGGTGAGCATGTCCGGCTGCACATAGACCTGTTGGGCGGGAGGGAGGCTGTAATGCGACGGCAGGCCACCTGTGCCTTCCACCTCTGCCAGCACGAGGGTCACGCCGCCCTCCTTGCGTGCGATGGCCCCGATCCGGCCGAACACCACGGTAAAGTCGTCCGCCTGGAAGCTCACGGTCAGGCCGACATGCGTCCGGTTCAGGTCGCTTGCCGCGACGGCCTTTTCGTTCCCGGTCCCTGCATAGCTCATGTCCATCTCCCCGATTGCTGGTGGCCTTGTACGCGAGCAGTCTACGTCTCTGCCCCGAGACCGGGTAGGGACCCACCGGTAGCCCGATACCGGACCGGGGCCGCGCTGGTGGAGAATGCGTTCATGACCAATGACGATCGTCGACCCGTCTACTTCCTCTCGGACAGTACGGGCATCACCGCGGAAACGCTCGGTAACACCTTGCTGACGCAGTTCCCCGCGAACAATTTTGACCGCATCACCGTCCCCTTCATCACCACCGCCGAACAGGCGCGGTCCGTCGTCCAGACCATCGACGGCCTCGCCGCGAACGGCCTGCAGCCGATCGTCTTTTCCACCGCGGTCAGCAGCGACATCCGCCAGGTCCTGTCGACGTGCCAGGGGATCATCGTGGATCTCATCGGAACGCACGTCGGACAGCTGGAGCAGGCGCTCGGCACCCCGGCCAGCGGCGAACCCGGCAGAGCCCACGGGCTGGGCAACGCGGAGCGGTACCAATCCCGGATGGCCGCCGTCGAATACGCCATGGAACACGACGACGGCCAGAGCCTGCGGGCGCTCGAAAAGGCCCAGGTCATCCTGGTGGCGCCGTCCCGCTGCGGCAAGACGCCCACCACCATGTACTTGGCGCTGCAGCATGGCATCTTCGCCGCGAACTTCCCGCTGGTGGACGAAGACTTCGAACGGGAAGGGCTCCCCAAGCCGCTGCGGCCTTTCGTTGAGAAATGTTTCGGGCTCTCCTCCAACCCCCTGCGCCTGAGCCAGATCCGCACCGAACGGCGCCGCGGCTCACCCTACGCCTCGCTGCGGCAGTGCGGCTTCGAGCTCCGCAGCGCCGAGCAGTTGTACATCTCGCACCGAATTCCTTACCTGAATTCAGCCAGCGTCTCGGTGGAGGAGATGGCGGCCACCATCCTGCAGCGGATGAACCTCAAACATTAGAGAAAACTTTCACAAACCGAGTGTGGCGCACGTCATGTGGAAAGTGGGCTGGAGACCTGTCACTGTGGACAGGACTTGCGCCCTTCAACCGGCCATCGCCGCGAGCGGGGCGCCGCACTTGCATGCCATCATCTGCAAAGGAGCAGCAATAATGACGACAGACATCCTGTGGTTCTCAGAACTCGGACTCAAGGACCTGGACCGGGTGGGCGGAAAGAACGCCTCCCTCGGTGAGATGGTGCAGAACCTGACCTCCGCCGGCGTCCAGGTTCCGGACGGCTTCGCCACAACCGCGGACGCCTACCGCAACTTCCTGGCAGATTCCGGCTTGGACCAGAAGATCGCCGACCGGCTGGTCGGCCTGGACACCGATGATGTGACGGCCCTCGCCTCGGCCGGGCAGGAAATCCGCGCCCTCATGCGCGAGACGCCCTTCCTGCCGGACTTCGAAGCGCAGATCCGCGCCTCGTACCAACAGCTGGTGGACAAGCACGGCGGCTCTGAGGAGCTCTCTTGGGCCGTCCGCTCCAGCGCCACCGCGGAAGACCTGCCCGATGCCTCTTTCGCCGGGCAGCAGGAAACCTTCCTGAACATCCGTGGCATCGAGAACATCCTGCTCGCCATCAAGGACGTGTTCGCGTCCCTCTATAACGACCGGGCGATCGCCTACCGCGTGCACCACAAATTCGAACACGCCGAGGTGGCGCTCTCGGCCGGCGTCCAGCGCATGGTGCGCTCCGACGTGGGGGCCTCCGGCGTCATGTTCACCATGGACACGGAGTCCGGGTTCGAGGATGCGGTGTTCGTCACGTCCTCCTACGGACTCGGCGAGGCTGTGGTCCAAGGCGCTGTCAACCCCGACGAGTTCTACGTCTACAAGCCCGCGCTGCAGGCCGGCCGGCCCGCGATCCTCAAGCGCGGACTGGGCGAAAAGGCCCTCCAGATGACCTACACGACCAGCCGCGAAGTTGGCCGCACCATCGACTTCGTACCGGTTGAGGCCTCCTTGCGGACCCGCTTCAGCCTCAGCGACGACGACGTCGAGCAGCTCGCCCGGCACGCAGTCGCCATCGAACAGCACTACGGCCGCCCGATGGACATCGAGTGGGGCAAGGACGGGATCGACGGCGGCCTGTACATCCTTCAGGCCCGCCCGGAAACCGTGCAGTCGCGCCGGGCCTCCGGTAGCCTGAGCCGTTTCCGCCTAAACGGGACCGGCCGGGTGCTGGTCGCGGGCCGAGCCATCGGCCAGCGCATCGGCGCCGGCAACGTCCGCATCCTCACCGCGATCGACCAGATGGCCGCCTTCAAGACCGGCGATGTCCTCGTCGCCGACATGACCGACCCGGACTGGGAACCGATCATGAAGCGTGCCTCCGCCATCGTGACCAACCGCGGCGGCCGCACCTGCCACGCGGCCATCATTGCGCGGGAGCTCGGGATTCCCGCCGTCGTCGGCACCGGGGACGCCACCGACGCGCTCTCCGACGGACTCGAGGTGACCGTGTCCTGCGCCGACGGCGAGACCGGCGTGATCTACGAAGGCCTCCTGGACTTCAGCGTCGAGGAAACCGAGATCACCCAGCTGCCCGAGGCTCCCGTCAAGGTCATGATGAATGTCGGCACCCCGGAGCAGGCCTTCACCTTCGCGCAGCTGCCCAACCACGGTGTGGGCCTGGCCCGGCTCGAATTCATCATCAACCGCCAGATCGGCATCCACCCCAAGGCACTGCTGAATCTGGAAGAGCAGCCGGCGGACGTCTCCGCGGAAATCCGTGAGCGGATCGCCGCGTACGACAGCCCGCGCGATTACTACATCAAGCGCCTGGCCGAGGGTGTGTCCACCATCGCGGCGGCCTTCGCGCCCGAACCCGTGATTGTGCGCATGTCCGACTTCAAGTCCAACGAGTACGCCAACCTGATTGGCGGACCCGCCTACGAGCCGCACGAAGAGAACCCGATGATCGGCTTCCGGGGCGCCTCACGGTACCTGGAGCCCACCTTCCGGGACTGCTTTGACCTTGAGTGCGAGGCGCTGTCCTTTGTCCGCAACGAGATGGGGTTGACCAACGTCAAGCTCATGATCCCGTTCGTGCGGACCCTGGACGAGGCCCGCGGCGTCATTGAACTGCTGGGGGAGAACGGCCTCACCCGCGGCGAGAACGGCCTCGAGGTGATCATGATGTGCGAGATCCCCTCCAACGCCCTGCTCGCCGACGAGTTCCTGGACTACTTCGACGGATTCTCCATCGGCTCCAATGACATGACCCAGCTGGCCCTCGGCCTGGACCGGGATTCCGCGATTGTCTCGGGAGGCTTCGATGAACGCGACCCCGCCGTCAAGAAGCTCCTGAGCATGGCCATCACGGCCTGCAAGGCGCGCGGCAAATACGTGGGCATCTGCGGCCAGGGTCCCAGCGACCACAAGGACTTCGCCGAGTGGCTGGTGGGGGAAGGCATCGATTCCGTCTCCCTCAACCCCGACACCGTGGTGGATACCTGGCTCCGGCTCGCCGGCGGTGCTGTCGAGGCGGCAGTCGGCGCAGAGGCGAACTGACAGTACGACGCCGAGGGGCGGAGAGTCGGGGCACCCGACGGGCAGCACGGACAAATTCCGGACCGTGCTGCCCGCGGAGGCGCCGGCGGCCGGGCGGGTAACGCCCACGTGGCAGAGGCGCAGGACTTCAGCGGCGCGTGTGGACGTCAGCTCATGATGCCGCGCAGGAGCCGGGCGGTCTGACGCACGGACAGGTTTGGCATGTAAGCCTCGGTGACCGCCCTGCCGATCGATGGCAGCCGCAAGGGGTCCTGATACATCATGTAGAGCGCCCGGTGCTGGGGCTGGAACCGTCTCTTGAAGGCCGCGAGGGACTGGAATCCGTAAACGGGTTCGAGCGCATTTCCCAGCAGTTTCAGGAAGCCTTCGATCAGGGTTCCGTCCGACGCCGTCAGTGGATTTTCTGCGGGCCCGGGTACGTTCCCTCCCGCTGAGCGGGTCAGGGGCGATCCGGAGAGCGAAATCGTATCCACCGATTCTTTGAAACGAAGCACGGCGGAGGCTATGAGAAATTCCATGACCCCGTTGAAGCCCTGGCTGTTGCGGCGCATGAAATCGAGGGTCCAGCTGACCACTTGCTTGTCCCGGAAGACGGGGAGCCAGCTGGTGACTCCGTGCACTGTTCCCTCTGCGTCGACGGCCAGGCAGAGGAGTACGTTGTCGTCCTTAAGTTCCTCGACGCTGCCCAGCGTGAATCCCATTTCGGGCAGCGCCTTTTCGGAGACCCAGTCCTCGGAGATTTCGTTAATTTGAGTGCGAAGGCCGACGCTGAGGGTGCTGTAGGTGTCCCATCGCGCCGTGATTCCAAGCTTTTGAGCCTTGTTGAGGGCCGTTCTGACGTTTTGCCATTCCTTGCCCTTGAACTCTATTCCCCGGATCGGCAGCAGGGTCTCTTCTGCCACTGAGACGCGTCGAAATCCCAGGTTTCTCAGGTTGTCCCAGTTGTCGTCGGTGACCGAATACCAACACGGAGTCAGCGACTGGGCGGTGCAGAATCCGATGAACTCCTGTGAAGCCGCCTCGAAGTCCTCCGGATTTCCGAAGGGACCGCCCACGGTGAGGGCAACGTTGTAATGCATCTGGTAGGCGATCCCCACCGTTCCGGAGGTGTTGAACCAGTAGCGGTTGTTCGGCCACAGGGCCATCCATGACAGCGAGTTCCCGCCCTGGCGTACGAGTTCTCCGGCCCTTGCCAGTTCGCTCTCGGGACGGTGGCTCTTTATCCGGCGGCTCAGGAAGAGCAGGAAGGCGCTGACCAGGCACACGAGCCAGAATGCGGCGCCTCCATAGCTGAACAACAAGGGCGAAAAGAAGCCATGCGGATAGACCGACACGGAGTACCGGAAAGAGAAGGGGTATGGCAGGAACATCCGCGGCAGGGTCGTCAGCAGCGCCAGCAGGCCCGCCCGTCGGTAATAGTTATCCTCCGCAAACCACGCCGCCACGTAGCCGCCTGCGAACACCAGAAAGACGGAGGGAAGCAGGACGAACGTGCGTCTGCGCAGCACCGGGTCCGTGTCGACGATGAAATGCCGTCGGTTGGCATACAGCAGGCCCGCAATCACGAAGGGCACCAGCACCACCGGCAGTACCTCGACCACCCCCGGGCCGACGGGCAGCACCCGCCCGCCGCTTCGGGTGTAGAGACCGAAGAGTGAAAAAAGCTGCAGGTACACCGCCGAGAGGACACCGATCACCAGGTGAGCGGAAATGGCCGCCCACAGGGCGAGCCTGTTCCCGCGGCGAAGCCCTTCGGCGCAAACGAGCAGCAAAAGGAGCGGCACCAGCGACAGGGCTACACCTCCGGGACCGTCCAAGCCGGGGCTGTGAATGACCTGGGCGCAGCTCAGGTCCACGGCCGCAGGACAATTGGCCTGCAGCTGATTGATGGTAGGAACCGGATTGACGATCAGATTCCGCAGGATAGCCAACGGACCCGACGGTGCCTGTGCCAAGCCGGCCATGACGGGACCCGCGGCGAAGACGGCCACGATCATCGACAACAGCGCCCGGGTCTCACGGCTGGTCGAGCGCATGAAATGCGCTTCCGCAGGGCGCGGGCGCATCACTGCGGCCAGCCCAAAGCCACAGAGAACGCCAAGGAAAGCCAACAGGTTCTGCGGGTGCCCGACGTACAGCAGCAGCATGAGAGTCACTGCGAGGATGAGAGAGCGCAGCCGGCGGCGCCACAGGATGCTGATAAACGGGCTGGCCGCAATGACGGCTGCCAACGAAGCAGCGTACGGTCCGGCGAGAGGAGCGTGCAGCATTCCGGCCAGCCATTCGCTTCCCAGCGCCACCCCGACGGGAACCACTGAGAAGTACAGGACTAACGCGCCAAAATATCCTGCCAGGAATGCCACGGCCGTCCGCCACGTGCCCATGGTCGCTTCGGCGAGCCCTACGAAACCTAAGAGCACCGCGCTGGCAAGCAGATGGGAGGCAAGGTTTCCGGAGAAGAACCCCGAGGACAACAATGTCCACCATCTGCCCTGAGCCAGCGACTGCAGGCTGACCGCCACTTCGTGCTCGAGAGCCGGCGGGGGACCGGAAAGCATGGACCCCGTCCCGATGGCCGCGGCCCACAAGAGTGTGGTGAGGGACAACGCAAGCGGGATTTTGCGCGCCAACCGCCCCACAGCCCTCAGCCACCGCCGGGGGCTGGAGAGTCCGCTCACGGTGCCAACCCGAGCGGGCCGGCCAGGAAATCCATTGCGGGCTGCATGGAACCCAAGACAACTGCCCACGAATGGCCGGCGCCGGGGACGATGTCCGTTTGGACATGCATCCCCGCTTTGGTGGCTGCCGCGGCCAGGACGGTGGCGTTGGCGCTAAATTCCGGGTCGTCGGCCCCCGCGGCGAAAAAGCCATGGATCTGGGGGTACCGGCGCTGCCCCAACAGCGTCAGCGGAACTTCGGCCGTGAAGGCGGACAGATTTCCAGCGAAAGCCTGATCGGCGGTCTGCTGGCGGGAAATGGCAAGCGCGGGTTCGCGCTCCCCGGAGAAGCTCATGAAGTTCGGGTAGACCTGTGGGTGGCGGGTGGCCATCTGGACGGCACATGTACCACCGAAGGAGAACCCGCCTATGGCCCAATGCTTCGGATTCGAATCGACATCCAGATTGTGTCGGATCCACTCCGGCACGTCGACGCTCATGTAGGTGTCTGTTTTGGCAAAAGTAGTGTCCATGCACATCGTGTTGCCGTCCTCCGTTCCATTGGGGTCTGGAATGACGACGACGGGCGCCAGCCCGTGATGCTGCGCCGCGAACTGGCTCATCGCGTTCACCAAGTCACCGCTGACGGTCCACACGCCGGGCCATCCGGGCTGGCTTCCCACCAGCACGAGGACGGGCAGCTTGGGCCGGTTCTTCAAGAGGTAGGCCGGCGGCAGGAAGATCAGGGCGTCACGGCCGTGCCAGCCTGAAACGGTCCCGGGGATCGGCGCGAACCTGAGGGCGCCGTTTGCCGCGAGGTGTGCTGGCTCGTGCCAGCGTTCATATACCGGTGAACTTTCCACCGAGATCCTGTCGCCGTGTTTTTCCAGGGCCGATTCCAGGGGCAGAAGCGTCGAAGACGGAACGCCGAGCAGATCCCCGACGGTGGGCAATAAACCGAAATATGCGTTGATTTGAAGACCACATACGGCGATGACGAGCAGGCCCGCGATGGGGGAGAGAACCCGGCGCCAACGGCCGCGCAAGGAAAAATTGGCGATCGTAACGGCAACGCCGAACAGGACAAGGGCCGCCCAGCCGACCACTTCGATGGGAAGATCCTCCGGCCACACATAAAAAACGTGCACCAGCAGCCACGCTAGGAGCAAGGAGACCGCCATCGAAGCCGCCAGCGCCGCGGCGACGAAGATCCACCAGTGGCGGCGCCGGCGCCACAGCAAGAAAATGATCGAAGCGGCTCCCAAGGCCAGGAGAGTAACGGGAAGCCAGCCCTCCAAGAGGCTTAGCCCGTATAACCAACGACGCAACCGAATCCTCCAAACATGCCCGATAAACTCACCGAGGATACCTGCGGGAGCTTAGAGTTCACTGGGTACCGGAATGGAGCCGGCTACCGAACACGGGCGGCCGGGCGTCGGCGGGGTCCTGTTATGGTGGACATCACGATACCGACAACCTCACGTCCGCAGGGTCAGCCTCTTGAAACCACGCTTACGACGAAACGCCCGCAGTCTTCTTATGCTCACGGGAATCGGCGCCCTGTCAGTTGCGGCCGCGGGCGCCGTCCCCGTCGCGTCCCAACTGCTGGGCCAAGCGTCCGACTCCAGGCAACCGACGTCGACATCGACGTCGACGCCGTCGGCGACCAGCACCGCACCCCCGCCCGCAGCGCGGGTAGTGGTTATCGGTGACTCGCTCAGCACAGGCTTAGGAACGAGCCCGGATATGGCATGGCCCAACCTGGTTCGGAACGACACCAGCGGAGGGAAGCACCCCCTCGCCATTGTCGACGCAGCAGTCAACGGCAGCGGCTACGTGAGCCAGGGTGACGGAGGATCCACATTCCTGTCCCAAGTCGACGGAAGCGTTCAAAAGACGACGCAGATGGTGCTCGTCTTCGGATCCGAAAACGACATGGGCGCCGACGGATCTCAGCTGAAACAGGCCGTCGCCAAAACTCTCGCTGAGATTAGCGCCAAAGCCCCCGGCGCCACAATCGTCGTGGTCGGACCGCCGTCGTACACCAACACCCCCGAGCCGGCACGCCTTCAGGTACGTGACGAGGACCGGGACGCGGCAACCGAGGCAGGCGCTGTGTTCGTCGATCCCATTCAGGAGCAATGGATTATGGGACACGCTGAGCAACTTATCGGACCGGACGGCGACCACCCCAGCGCGGATGGGCAGCACTACCTGCAGGACGCTATGGAAAAAGTCATCCTGGCTAATCTCCGCGAATGACTGCTTGTCGTCCGGCAAGTTCCCAGATCGGATTCCTATTATGGGGACGTGATTAGTGTCAACAGCCTGCCGCTGACCAGCGGTGCCGCGCCCGTCGTTCTCGACCTCTTGGCCCTGGCGGCACTGATTTGGCTGTTAGCGGGACCCCGCCGACACGTGCTGCGGGCAGTTCCCCTCGCGGTTGCTTTGACGTTCGCGGTCACAGTTGGGCTGTGGTTCGTCTCGGAACGGCTTTGGAATCTCTGGGGCGCACCGCTCCCCGTTGCTGTCTATGGCTTCATCGCTGTAGGCATGTTGGCCATGATTCTGGTCATCCCCAAAATGCTGGTCCAGCGGCGGCTTCGGGTCAGGATCTTCACCCCGGTCGTGGCCGCCGCCGTCGTTCTCGCTTCTGCGTCCCTGGTGAACCAGGACTTCCAGTATTACCCCACCCTGGGTTCCCTCTTTGAGGATTCAGGGGTGGCAATCCAGTCCCTCGCGCAATTCCAGCTTCAACATCATCCGGCCATCAGGACGGCACTGGCCCCCACACTCGAGGCGACATGGAACCCGCCTGCCGACATGCCGCAAGACGGCGTCGTGATCCGGACGTCCATCCCGGCCACGACCTCGCATCTGCCCGAGGCGCCCGGTTACGTCTACCTGCCCCCTGCCTATCTGGGAACCCCGAGGGCAAATCTGCCGGTCCTTGTTCTGATCCACGGGGTGCCCGGCGGATCGTTCGACTGGCTCAGGGGCGCCCAGATTGCGCAGTTCATGAACAGTTACGCCCAAGAGCACAAGGGCCTGGCACCAGTGGTCGTCATGCCCGACGCCGGGGCGATCAACGCGAAGTACCCGCCGGTCTGCCTCAATTCCCGGCAAGGCAAGGCCGCGACTTACCTAACGCAGGATGTGCCGAACTGGATAAAGAAGACCTTCGGTGCCGGAACGTCCTCACCCGGGCAATGGGCCATCGGCGGCTTCTCCTACGGGGGGACCTGCGCCATGCAGCTGGCCACGAATTACCCCGCTGTCTACCCCACTTTCATCGACAGTTCGGGCGAAAACGAGCCCACGATCAATCAAGGCCGGAGCGAACTGATCAAGGAGTATTTTGGCGGCAACGAGGCGGACTTTGCCAAGCAGAACGCTCTGGATGTGCTCAAGACCCGCCGCTACACAAACTCTGCCGGAGTGGTCACCGTTGGCGCCACGGACAGCTTTTACCGACCGCAGGGTATTCAAGTCTACGAAGCGATGAAGAAGGCGGGTATGGACGTTCGGCTGCAGGAAGCTCCAGGCGGCCACGCCTGGCCGGCCTGGAAGTACGGTGTCTACAACAACATGGACTGGCTGATGGCGCGTCTGACCGCCGGCACAGGACGGCCTCCGGCCGCCCCGAAACCGGAGCCAGCCACGGGGACGTGGACAGCGGCAACAGTGACGCCAAGGTGGGGACGGCCCTCCGGACCGCTCATCCGGTCCACGCTGAGTCACGCCGCTGCCCGCCGAAGCGGCCCCGCCGTAGAGCGCAACGTGCCTGTGGTCGTCGGGTGATGCGAAACGCGGCGGAGACTATGCGAAACTCCGGATCAGCTCCCGGCGGGACCTTTCAGGAGTAGGGTTTGCCCTGGCACACGAAAGGATCCCCATGAGCTATAAGTTTCGAACGGTCCGGGTTCGCGGCACCGACCTGATTGGCACCATTGCGCGAAAGCACGGCAGCGCTGCCGAGATTTACGAAACCTCGAAGGACCCCAGTACGTCGGTAGTTCCCGTGTTCTTCGAAGAAACGGGCGAGGTCCGTTTCTTCGACAGGTCAATGCTGGAGGACGTCGTGACGCCGACCGGTTAATAGCGGTGGTGCATCTTTGGAGCCGATAGCACGGCTGGG
This sequence comes from Arthrobacter sp. YAF34, assembly GCF_052113245.1. Classification (NCBI taxonomy): domain Bacteria; kingdom Bacillati; phylum Actinomycetota; class Actinomycetes; order Micrococcales; family Micrococcaceae; genus Arthrobacter; species Arthrobacter sp. YAF34. The sequence goes on along the minus strand of NZ_JBFRCV010000016.1, from coordinate 37,736 downwards.
CGCAAGGCCCCTTTGCCGGAGTCACCATCGGACCGTTGACACTGCTCAGGGCCGCGAGGAGAGTTAATTTCCGGGGGGAGCCTCTTCGAAAGGAGCCCCAAATGCCGTGGCATGTCGAAGGCACATATTTTGAGAATTGCAATTGCGACATGGTCTGCCCGTGTACGGCGACAGGACAGACGGCACCGGCGGACAACGAACGCTGCAACGTGGCCTTGGCTTTCCACGTCGAAACCGGCGAAGTGAACGGTGTCGACGTCGGCGGCCTGACTGTGTGCGTCGTAGCCGATACTCCGGCGATGATGAGCGACGGGGGCTGGAAGGTCGGCGTTCTGATGGATGCCGCCGCCTCCGCTGAGCAGGCCGAAGCGCTCGGTGCAGTCTTTGGCGGCCAGCTCGGCGGACCGATGGAGGGCCTCGCACCCTTGATCGGTGAAATGGCGGGCATGGAGTCCCTGCAGATGGCCTACGCCGACGACGGGCGCAGCCACCAGGTCCGTATTGGCAGTGCAGTCGACATGGTGGTCGAGGACTTCATGAATCCATTTGATGCCACAGGACGCGGAGTGAAAATCAGCGGGGTCGGATTCCCGGCGGACACTCTGGCAGCCGGCACATCCAGCACCGCCCGCGTCGACGTGTTCGGGATGACCTGGGATAACGCCGGGAAGAACTCCTTCTCGGCCCCCTTCGCCTGGTCCGCGTAAGTGCCGGGCACCAGCCGCCTGACAGTCAGCCACCACGCCGCAGAGTTGGCTCTGGCCGGGTGTGCCGCCCTGGCCTGGTACCTCACGTTCTCAGGCCTCGCCGACATGTCCACAGGCCCGGGAACCATGGGGCTGGGGCTCTGGGGTTTCCTGGCGGTGTGGGCGCTGATGATGGCCGCCATGATGCTGCCGGCCCTGGCGCCGCTCACGTCGACGTACCTCAGGACCATCCGTGCCGTACCCAGCCGCCGCATCAGGGCGATCCGGACAACCGCCCTGGTCGGCGGTTACCTCCTGACGTGGACCGGATTCGGCGTCGTTGCCTACGCGGCTGCGACGCTCGCTGGACTCCTGGCTGAGGACGCGCCGGATATCGCGCCCTGGGTGGGAGCTGCCGTGCTGGTGGCGGCGGGCGCGTACCAGCTGACCCCGCTGAAGGATTTCTGCCTCAGGCACTGCCGGTCGCCCATGGCCTTCCTGCTGCACGTATCCGGATACAAGGGCCGCCTGCGGGATGTCCGCGTCGGCATGTACCACGGCGTGTACTGCGTGGGCTGCTGCTGGGGCCTCATGGTGGTGCTGATCGCTGTTGGCGTAATGAACCTGGCATGGATGGCGGCGCTCACGGTGGTCATCTTCTTGGAGAAGACGTGGAAATACGGACCCGCCCTGAGCCGGATCACCGGGGTGGCGCTGATCGTCTTCGGTTTCTTCGTCCCGTCGCACCCGGAGCTGCTGCCTGGGCTCTCCATGACTGCGGGCATGTGAGGGGCGGTGGTCCCGCTCACGCCGTCCCAAAAGGTGATCCGGGTCAGACTCTGGCGGCTCCTGTGACTGTGACGGGTTTTTGGACTCCCGCCAAAGCCATCTGAGTCATCCTCTGGGGGTCAGTCTGGGGCGCACAACCGTGGCCTCGTCCTCCGCAGGGTGTGCGGTGTCGAGGGAATTGCTTGAATGCCAGGAACTCGTTCACCCCACTGACCACTCCGTTCAGGGCCGAGTCCAGGCGGCCCAGAAACTGCCCCACGACAGGCGTCCCGGACAACGACGGAGCACTCAGCGGCGGTTCTCCCCCCGCGGACCAGCGCGCATCGCTGAAAGGACGTAGATCCCGGCACCCGCGTTGAGTGCCGCGAAGAGCAGGGCGGAACCAAGTGCAGTCCAATGAAGCCGCCGCGGACGCCAGACGCCTATCCCAGTCACCCTTGGCCCTCGCGAAGGCTGGCATCGGCTGGGACCAGCTCGGCGCCGCGAGTGGGGGCATCCTCGGTACCTTGGCCCGCGGTCTGGTGCGTCCGGCGCGCTTAGCTGAGCAGGGAAACGGCGCGTGCGATGACGAGGGCCAGAAGGACGAATCCGCCGGCGGCTTCCAGCCCCATCATGACTTTCGCCCGGCCCGAGAGCGGCATAGTGTCCGTGGGGCTGAACGCCATGGAATTGGACAATGAGAAGTACAAGTAGTCGATGAACGAGGCCACCCATCCCGTCCGCCTGGAGGATCTTGCCGCTACTTCCTCAATCGCATCGTGGTCTTCGTCCTGGGGGAACCGGAAGTCTGCCACGGGCATGTCCTTGCGGTCGGCGTGCCGGCGGGAGACGGGTCCGCCGCGGTCCAGCTCCCAAAACACCAGGGCGAACGCGATGATGTTCGTGACCCAGATCTGCAGGGCGGCCAGCAAGATGGTGGGCCCGTTGCTGTTGCCGGAAGTGGTGAGCAGAATGATCAGCTGGACCAGGGCAAATCCGTTCGCCGCGACGAGCAGCAGCGCCTGCCCGGTGGCCAGGTTCTTTGACCACCGGGTTTCCTTGTGGAGCCGCCGGGGATTCAGGATCAGGAGCGGAATCAGCATTACGAGGCCGACGGCGACCACCGTGTACCGCAGTCCCGGAATGAACGCGCTGGGCAACGTGGCATACAGACCCAGCGCGATCAGTAGCGCGAGCACCGCAGGCCACCGGTGCTCGGCGCGGGCTTGAGGGCTATCAGTATTGGGCATTGCCTGAGTCTATTTGCTTCAGCGCAGCCTTCCTTCACTTCCGCATCCCGGGACCTGGGCGCGTTGTTTTGCGGTTCCGGGCCCGGGACAGCCCTCAGCGGCGTGGTTTATTCGTAGCGGAGCGAGTCGATGGGGTTTTGCCGCGCTGCCCGCCAGGCCGGGAGGGTTCCGGCGATGAAGGCGATGGCCATGACCAGGAGGATAACTCCTGCCACCGACCCCGGGGCGAAGGCAAGGATGTGGAGGCCGGCCAGATCGCTAAGGGGTCCTCGGGCGAGGGCGCCGCTGACGGCCGTGCCGAGTGCGATGGCAACGGCGGAGCCGATGGCGCTTCCGAGGAATCCGATGAACGCGGCTTCGGCGCTGAAGAGCGCGAAGACGGATCCGCTACCCATGCCCATGGCTTTCATGAGGCCTATTTCCCGGGTGCGTTCCTGGACGGACATCAGCAGGGTGTTCACGATCCCGAAGCCCGCGGCGACCAGGGCGATGACGGCGAAGGCGTCCAGGACGCCGATGATGCCGTTGATGACGGTCCTGACGGTGCCGATCCGGTCATCGAGGGTCTGGGCCGTGTAGCCGGCAGCAGCGAGCCCGGCCTTCATGTCGTTGACCTGCGCGGCGGAGGACGGGGCGAAGGTAGCCGTCGCGTTGGCCCAGGCCGTCTTTGACGCGGCGGGCGCGCCGGTGCCCTGGGCATCGGCGAGGGCGGTTGAGAGCGCCTTGTTGATGAAGGCGCCACCGCCGCCTAGCAGGGCGCTCTGTTCGACGCCGATGATGCGGGCGGTGATCGTGTGTGTGGTTCCGGTCGCGTCGGTGATGCCGATCGAGGCGTTCTGACCGGCGGCCTGGTTATTGTCGGCGAAGCCCAGCGGTGCCACGTAGCTGGCGGGGAGGATTAGCTGCGGCTGGGTTCCGGCATCGTCCAAGGCGGTGCCTGCCGCGAGTTGGGGCTGTGCCCCGGCGAGCGGGCTGACGGACAGCTGGTACTTGTCATGGTCTTTCCACTGGATGTAGTCCGGGTTGAGCCGGGTAACCGGCGTGACGCCGGTGATGCCAGGGACGGCGCGGATCGTGTTCAGGTCGGACTGGCTCAGGGCCAGCTGGGTTGAGCCGGGCCGGCCGCCGGCCGCAAGGACCCTGGTGCCGGCGTCGTATTTCCTTGGTCCGGAGACGGGACTGCCACTGGTATCGGCCTTGCCCACCGTGAAGGAGTTGCTTGAACCGACGGCGGCGATCTGGCTGTCGATGTAGTTCGAGATGCCGGTGCCGAGGCCGTTGGTGATGGTCAGGGTGAACGCGCCGACGAAGATCGCCAGGATGGTCAGGAACGTGCGCAGCTTGCTGCGGAAGCTGTTCGTCATGGCGGTCTTCAGGATTTCGAGCGGTTTCATGCCGCGTGCTCCTCGTCGGTGGTGATCAGCAGGCCGTCGCGGATATACAGGCGGCGGTTGAAGCGGGCGGCCAGATCGTGGTCGTGCGTGACCGTGATCAGGGTGATGCCGTGGTTGGTGTTGAGGTCGAACAGGATGTCCTCGACGATGCGCCCGGTGGCGGTGTCCAGGTTCCCGGTCGGCTCGTCCGCGAACAGGACCTGCGGGTTGTTGACCAGGGCCCGGGCGATCACGACCCGCTGCTTCTGGCCGCCGGAGAGATTACTGGCCTTGTTGCGGGCCTTGTCGGCCAGCTCGAGCTGTTCCAGGACGGCCATTCCCCGGGTCCGCCGTTCCCGGGCGCCCACCCCGGCGATCTTCAGCGGCAGCACGACGTTCTCCAGCACGCTGGAGGCCGGGTTGAGGAAAAATTGCTGGAAGACGAAGCCGAACATCGAATTCCGCAGCGCATTGAGCCGGCGCCCGTTCAGGGTCTTCGCATCGGTCCCGTCTACCTGGATCTGGCCGCCGCCGGGGGAGTCCAGCAGCGCGAGCAGGTGCATCAGGGTCGACTTGCCCGAACCACTCTTGCCCACGATCGCCACGGAATCGCCGCGTTCGATCTCCAGGGTGACGCCCTTGAGGGCATCGAAACGGTCGGGCCCGCGCCCGTAGGTTTTGGTCAGGTCGTTCGCGGACAGGATTGGCACAGACATGGGGTTCCAATCAGGAGTCGGAAATGGGAGGAATCGGATGTGGGCAGGGGGCGGTCGGAGTCAGGCAGAGATCCGCGCTGCGGCGTCGAGATTCCGCCAGCCAACGCGACTGATAACTAACCGTCCGGTAAGTGCACGCCGAGCGTACGGCATGTAGGTGATAGAAGGCTGGGAGGCCTGCGGCTCAAGGATTTGAGACGAGTTCCGTCGGGATATTTTTGCGGGAATCCTCCATAAACTTGGCCCTATCGGATCTTCGGGAAAGTAATCTGCCTCGGCTGCAGGGTGCGCTGCCGGCCAAGCTGCGCGGAAAGGCGGTGTCGTGATGCCCCCTGACAATAGCGGCCCTACCGCGGCCGGGATGGCGCCCGGGACTCCGCAGCCGCGGGGTGCGGGCGACCTGTTGCGCGCGCTGCGGGTGCGGAATTTTGCGCTTTTCTGGGCGGGCCAGCTGATCTCGGGCACCGGCACGTGGATGCAGATGGTGGCGATGGCCTGGCTCGTGCTGGACATCAGCGAGTCGGCAGCCGTCCTGGGCATGGTGACCACTCTGCAGTTCCTGCCGCTCTTGATGTTCGTGCTGCCGGCAGGGGTCCTGGCCGATCGCGTCCCGAAGCGGACAATAATGATCGCAGCCCAGTCGCTGGCTGCGATGCAGGCGCTGGTGCTCGGCTTTCTGGCCCTGGCCGGATCACCGCAGGTCTGGCAGCTTGCCGCCCTGGCGTTTGCCCTGGGTGTGTCCAACGCGTTCAACAATCCTGCACAACAGGCGTTTGTCCCCGAGATGGTGGGGCCAGCGCTGGCGCCTGATGCCGTGGCCATGAACAGTGTGCAGTTCAACTCCAGCCGGATGATCGGCTTCGCCTTGGGTGGATTGGCGGTGGCACAGCTTTCGGCCGCGGCCGTTTTCTTCATGAACGCCGCGAGCTTTGCGGCGGCATTGGGCGCCTTGCTGGCCCTCCGTACCGGCGAGCTTCGCCTCTCCCAGGGCAAACCTGCCCGACACGGTGCCCTACGGGAGGGCCTCCGCTATGTCCTTCACACCCCTGCCGTCCTCTTTGTCCTCGGGGCACTGGCCGTGGTGGGGACCTTCGGCTACAACTGGCCGGTCGCAGCGCCGCTGCTCGCCCGGGATGCGCTGAACGTCCAGTCAGTCGGTTTCGGCGCACTGATGTCCGCATTCGGGGCAGGTTCACTGGTGGCCGGCATCGCTCTGGTAGTCGTCGGAGGCAGCAGCGAACGCCGAATGATCGCCTCGGGCGGTGTCCTTGCACTGACATTGGTTCTCCTCGGCATCTCCCGGAACTACCCGGTGAGTCTGGGTCTCATGACGCTGGCAGGCCTCAGCGGCACAGTCTTCACGACGACGGTCAACACCCGCCTCCAAATACTCGCGCCGGACCGGCTTCGCGGCCGGGTCATGAGCCTGTTCGTGCTGCTGCTCGCCGGCACCACGCCGTTCGGTTCGGCCTTGCTGGGACTGGGCGCGGAGGCCTTCGGCGTCTCGGCCACCATCATCGGATTCGGTGCCATCACCTTGGCGGGGCTGGCCGTTCTGCTCGTCTTTCACGCCCGGCGAGGCCGGTCTGTCCCCGTTCGATGATGCGAGGATGGTCTCATGACGCCGCAAGTGGACATCCTGCTGCAGGGACCTCGAGGGCGTCGTCTGTGCCTTGAGCTGGCGATGGAGCTGGATCCGGACATCAAAGCGATGGTGTTCCGGCTGGGGTACGGCCTTGATGCTGGCAGGGGGACATCGAGGGTCCTACTGAGCGCCGTCGCCGCCGGTGACCCTGAGATGCCCGGCCACACTCCGCCCCCAGAGCAGCTGGCGGCCAGGCTCGCGTCCCTGAGGTTGGCCAACCCGGACCCGGAATTGATGCAGGTGGCGCTTGCGCGGTCCGTCGATACTGCAAGGTATTGGCAGGAACCCGATGGAGAGGACCTCCTCGCGGGGCTCCCGATCATCACTGCCGCTCTGTCCCCTCTGGCTCGGCAGCTCATGGCAGCACCGGCCATCCAATGGTGGTGCCAGCCTCGCGGGGCTGAGCAGTGGGCCATCGACTGGAGTTCGTCAAACGGCGCGGCGCCGCTGCCGAAGGCCCCGCGCCAGACGCCGACGGAGTGGTCGCGCAAGGAACGCGCCCGGGAAGAACGGGCTGCGCGGGAACTCCCGCTCGATCCTCACGCCAACGTCTCCGGAGCCTGGTGGTCGATCCCGCACGGGCTGGTCCACACCGTCGGGCAGGTCCCGGCCGGGCTGAGCCTCGTGGAAGATTCCCTGGGGTGGGCGGATGCGGCCACGGTTCCGTTGCACGGAGCGGGCCGGACTCTCGAGATCGGCACGGCAGCTGACTGGATATCGCTGTGCCGAAGGTTCCCCCTTGACATCACCGCGTCGCGACGGCACGACTGGTTCCGGGCGACCGGACGCCAGGGCCGATGGGTGATCCCGGACTGGGAACAAGTGGCGGGCGAGTGGGACGCCGTACACCTCACAGTCCTGGCTTACCTCGGCGGCGCAACGCGTGCACTCCAGGTCGACACCGAGACGGGAACGGTCATCGCCGGGTGGGACCCCGACAGCACGCTCTGGCTCACGGACGTCACGCGCGAATCGGATGGCCCGCGGCAAACGTGGCACCGCGCCTCGCCCGGGGACCCTTGGACGCGGATACAGACTTAGCTCGACCGCACGCGACCGGACCCGACCAGGCCGGGCAGGTCGCCACCGCGGGCCGCGCTAGTCTGTCGAGACGCGTCAGCACGATCTGGCGCGCGCCGGTACGGGCGACGAGAATGGGTTCGTGCCACCTCCTCGCTCTGGCGGGGACGGCGACGTGATGAACGCCGCCGCCCGAAAGATTCAGCGCATCTACCTGACGTTGACGCTGGGCAATACCGTTGCGGCCTCGTTCATCTGGGGGATCAACACCCTCTTCCTTTTGGATGCCGGGCTGACCAACCTGGAAGCCTTTGCCGCGAACGCCTTCTTCACGGCAGGCATGGTGCTGTTCGAGGTGCCCACCGGGGTAGTTGCCGACGCGTGGGGGCGCCGCGTTTCGTTCCTGCTGGGCACGGTGACCCTGGCCGGATCGACCTACCTCTATTACCTGCTCTGGCAGTTTTCCGCCCCGTTCTGGTTGTGGGCGGTGGTGTCGGTCCTGCTCGGCCTGGGCTTCACCTTCTTCTCCGGAGCAGTCGAGGCCTGGCTCGTCGATGCCCTGCGCTTCTCAGGGTATGAAGGCGGGATGGAGATGGTGCTGGGCCGGGGGCAAATGGTGGCCGGCTTCGCGATGCTCGTTGGCTCGGTGGCCGGCGGCGTGATCGCGCAAGCCACCAATCTGGGCGTGCCGTTTCTGCTGCGCGTGGGCGTGCTGTTGGCCATGTTCGTCGTGGCCTTTGGGCTCATGCACGACGTCGGATTCACCCCGGAACGCTCGACCCACCCAGTCCGGGCAACCCGGGCCGTCCTGTCCGCCTCGATCGAGAACGGCTTGAAGAATCCACCCGTGCGTTACGTGATGCTGGCCGCGCCGTTCAGCGCCGGCGTCGGGATCTACGTGTTCTACGCCCTGCAACCGTATCTGCTTGAGCTGTTCGGGGACCCTCACGCGTATTCCGTCGCGGGCCTGGCGGCGGCCATCGTTGCCGGGGCTCAGGTGTTTGGCGGCTGGGTGGCGCCCAGGGTCCGGCGCCTCGTCCGCAAACGCACGACGGTGTTGATCCTCAGCAGCATCATGGACGCAGCGATCCTGGCCATACTCGGGTTCACCCAGGAGTTCGGGGTCGCGCTGATGCTGCTGGCGTTTTGGGCGCTGGTCTCTTCGGCCGGCATCCCGGTGCGGCAGGCGTACCTGAACGACATGATCGCTTCGAAGCAACGGGCCACCGTGCTCAGCTTCGACTCGCTCATGGGCTCAAGCGGGGGCGTGGTGGTGCAGCCTCTCCTCGGCCGGGCAGCGGATCTGTACGGCTACCCGGCGTCACTGGCGATCGGCGGCGTGATCGAACTGGTCGCGGTGCCCTTCCTGTTTGCCAGCCGCCGCCAGCGGCACCACGCCGACCAAGCCAACGCCCCGGCCGGCGCGACGAACACCGGATCGCTGCCGGCATAGGGCGCCTTCGGGATATATCACTTCGGTCAGGTGCCTTACTTGGTGGGGCCTTCCGGGCCTACAGTTGGGCCTGTAGACCGTCGACAGGAGCGCCACAGTGATTACCCTGCAGATCGAACACCAGGTCCGGGATTTTGCCATGTGGCGGAAGGCATTTGACAGCGATCCGCTGGACCGCGCCGCGTCGGGCGTGCGGTCATACCGGATCTCCCGCCCGCTTGACCAGAATGACTACGTGATGCTCGAGATGGACTTCGATACGGAGGCGGCGGCCGTGGACTTCCTGGGCCGGCTGCAGAACGACACGTGGAAAACGGGTGTGACCGCGCCCGCGCTCGTGGGTGAGCCGTCCACGAGAATCATCGAAACGGTCGCCATCGAGATGGTGCCCGCCCGCTAAGGCGGGCACCGCGCTGGGTTGCGGACCGGCCGCCGGCCGCAGGACGAAAGCCTAGATGCCGCCGATGCCCCGCGGCGGGGTGCTCGGCGCTTCGCGGCGCCACCGTGAGGGAGGCGACACGTTCCAGCCCGGGGCGGGAGTGGTCCCCGTCCACGACGCCTTTCTGCCACCACAGCTTCAGCCCCTCCGGTGCCGCCTCCAGGCAGGCCAGGTTGTTGTCGAACCATGGGCCCTTCAGGCTGGACCAGCGGAACGGCGGGTCCGGTACCTTGGCCGAGCGGGCAACCAAGGCGCCGACCGGCGCGGCGAGCCCGTAGGACATGATGGCCGCGAAGGACCTCATCAGCCGGGGCAGGGGGTTGCGGATGGGGGAGGAGACCGCCTGGAGGATCCGGCTGCCCGAGTCGCGGTCCACTTCCGCAACATAGGAGTAGTGGACGTCCCCGGAGAGAAAGGTGATTGTTTCCGGGGCGCTCCCACGTTTGCCATCGGCTACATCGGTCACCAGCGCCGCCATCCCGCGGAAGCTGTTCTGAAAGGCGCCCCAGTGTTCAAGGTCCAACGCCTGGCGCATCGTTTCGCCGGCCCGGGCCGCCAGTTTCCCCCACGCACCTTGAGAAACGGCTTCGTTCCAGGACTCGACGTAATGCAGGCCCATCGGCAACAGGAAAGGCAGCGATGTCGCGACCAGGAGGTGGCGGAAGCCGCCCCGCATGCGGCCGTCCAGCCACGCCATTTCCGCCTCGTCAACCAGGGCACGATCATCCGGCGCCAGGTCCCGGGCAGCCCGGGAATCCACCACAATCAGCCGCGTGTCGCCGAAGTCCCGGCAGTAACTCCACCGGTACGACCCGGGGTCCTGATCGGCCCGGTCAGCGAACCTGTCCAGTTCCGGGCCGACGTCGATTTCGTCCCCGCCCGTGTGCCGGGCGATCTGCTGCCAGAGATCGTCCTCGGCCCGTTCCTGCGGTGAGAGGTTCCCCAGATGCTGGTACACCCAATACGAGGCCAGGCCCGCGACAATCCGACCATGCCACCAGGAGGTGGCCTCCATTTTCTTCTTCCAGCTCAGGGAGGTATTCCAGTCGTCGCGGATGTCGTGGTCATCGAAGATCATGGCGCTGGGCAGGGTGGACAGCAGCCACCGGTTCGCGGGGTCTGACCAGGCCAGGTAATACAGGTGGGCGTATTCCTCGTAATCCTTGAGCTCCTCGCCGGGCGGCGCTTTGATGTCGCGCCGCGCGCTGATGAACTCCTGCATCTGCTCGCTGGTCAAGTCGGCGTAAACCTGGTCTCCGAGGAATGCCACCAGATCCGGCCACGGCGGCCCACCGCCCGCGGCCATCCGCAAAGCATAGGCGCGCAGCGAATCGACGCCGTGGGTCCGGTTGCCGGTCGCATCGTGCGGCACACTGGTCCGGCACGTGCCGTAGGCCATGCGCAGCGGCTTTCCGGTCTTCAGCGTCGCGATCATTGACGGCGGGAACCCGGACGAGGGATCGGGCCAGACCGGCGTTCCGTCGACCTCGACGACGTAGGGCGTGACCGTTCCGGGCTCCAGTCCGTCCAACTCCACCAGCGCGTAGTGGTGACCGTGGACTGCGAAGGTCCTGGCTGCCCAGTCCCTGCCGCCGGCATGGATGGAGATCCGGGCGGCAGAGCGGGTCTCCAGCCAGACACTCGCCGAGGTCTCATCCACGTACCGCATCATGGGGCCGAGCACCAGGGGGAAGGTCACCATGACTCAGTTGTACCTGTTCAGCCCGGACGCGGCCATGGCCCGGCGGAGAAGGTCAGGACCCGCCTTGCTGCGAGTCCGGTTCCTTGCGCGGGTTGTCCTCCGCCGGGCTATTGTCGATTCCGCCCGGCCTTTGCGCCAGCTGGTCATGGAGCCTGTTGATCTGGGCGGTGAGCCGGGCTAGCTCGTCAGCGCCGGTGAGTTCATCCGCTTTCTTACGTTCATTCGTCGCGGCGGTCACACTTTCAACGAGCCAGGAAGACACCGCCGCCGTGACCATGCTCAGGACTGCAAACCCGCCGACCATCAGCGCGGACGCAGCCCACCGGCCCGGGACGGTTACGGGGTAAAAGTCGCCATAACCGATCGTTGTGATGGTGACCACCGCCCACCACAACGAGTCGCCCATCGTGGTGATGTTCGCGTGAGGAGCGCCCTTTTCGAAATTGAGGACGCTCAGCGCGACTGTGTAGATCAACAGGATGGCGGACACAAGGACGTAGGCCATGACGCGGGCTCTGATGGCGGTGCCGGGGGCCCGTTCCATGACCCGGCGCAAGGTGAACGGACGCAGGAGCCGCAAGGGTCGCGCGACCGGGAGGACCACCATGAGCAGGTCCATGGGGTGCCGGACGAACCATCGGCCCCGCTGGGGCGCCAGAAGCAGCTTCACGATGTAGTCGACGCCGAAGGCAAGCCATGTTGCCCCCACAAGAAACGTCAGCGCGGCGGCATAGGGATCCGGCGGTTCAGCGATGACCAAGATGGAGTAGGCCGCCAGAAACAGGAAAGCCGCGCCGACGAGGGGCCATTCGGAATACTTTTGCCAGGTTTCTTGCGTCATGGCTGAATCGTAGGACTTTGTTGCGTGGATGTCCGCACGAATCTGCAGCCGGGGTCCCTCCGAGCCCGGGCGGGGGCGGCTGTGCCTTTCCCCGGACGGAAGGGCGGCTGCCGGGTGGCAATTTGCGCAGCGCTGACAACCGGACCGGGCGGCGGTACATTAAGGGTCTCAGGTGCCGGCCCGCCCGCGGACAAAGAGACGGGCGAGGCGCGACTCCAGAACCGGCGGAGGCGACACGCCATGGCGGAAAATCAAGGCAAACAGGGAAGCGAACGCAGGGGCGCGCGCGAGGTCCGGGAGCGCAACCAAAACCTCGCCAGCGAACTGGGAGATGTCGAACAGAACATCCTGTTGCGCATCGAGGACTTCAACGATCCCCGCCAGGAATGGCGGCGCCTGTTCTCGGAGTTGTACGGCACTTTCCTGCTCGTCATCGTCGCGGCCGGGGGCGGCATGATGAGCCAGGCGTTCCCCGGTGTCATCAGCCGCACGGCGGCCGTGGTGGCCCCGGGCCTGATGGTGATGGGAGTCATCCTGTTCATGGGCAAGATCTCGGGAGCGCACCTGAATCCTGCGGTCAGTATCGCGTTTGCGCTCCGCGGCGACTTCCCGTGGCGCCGCGTGCCGGGTTACATCGTCGTTCAGCTCATCGGCGCCACCCTGGCCTGCCTGCTGCTGCAGGCCGTGGTCGGCGTCTCCGCCACCTACGGCTCCAACTATCCGGCGGCGGCCTATTCGGCTGGCGCAGCGTTCTGGATGGAGGCACTGCTGACGCTGGGGTTGGTGAGCGTCATCCTGGGAACCGCTTCCGGGGCCCAGAATGTCGGGTTGCTCGGGGCGTTTGCGGTATGCGGGTACATTGCGTTGGCCGGGCTGTGGGGTAGCCCCATCTCGGGTACGTCGATGAATCCAGCACGAACGTTTGGGCCCGATCTCGCCAGCGGCAATTTCAACGACTACTGGGTCTACGTCGCCGGGCCGCTGGCCGGCGCGGTGGTCGCCGTCGGTATCGCCTTTCTCTTGCGCGGCGCGGGCGGCGGCAAGTCCGGTTCGGGGGCCGCGCAGGGTGACCTCTTCACCCAGGCCGCTAAAGAAGAGAAACAATAACGGCACTTTTCACGGACACACTTGCTCGCGGAAACCGCGGGCGGGATTTCCGGTGCGCATTTTCCTAAATCGGATCTGTCCTCCTCTTGCGGGGAATCCTTGCAGGCTGGATCATGTGCATTGTTACCCGCGGGGTGTCCCGTTCTTCTTTGGGTAAAGGCTTAACTCCGGCTTTACCGGCGCTGCCGGTTCCTCGGTAGGGAGACAATGTGGCAAATACCGTTCACTCAGGGACTAAAGAGGTCGGCAGCAAGGGGTTAAAGGGGGGCGCTCTCGGTCTCCTATCGAGTGTGGTGGTGGGTGTCGCTTCAACCGCCCCCGCTTACAGCCTGGCGGCAAGTTTGGGATTCATCGTCGTCGGCGGCACTCTCTTCGCGGGCGTTAAGGCGCCCGGAATCGTTCTTCTCGCTTTCATCCCGATGTACCTCATCGCGGTCGCCTACCAGGAACTGAACAAGGCGGAACCTGACTGCGGCACAACTTTCACCTGGGCGAGTCGGGCATTTGGGCCGGTCACGGGATGGATGGGCGGCTGGGGGATCATCATCGCCGACATCATTGTGATGTCCAACCTGGCTCAGATAGCTGGCGCGTATTCATTCACTTTTGTCGGAGGATTCGGACTGCCCGCAGTCGCGGAGCTGGCGAGCAACGTCATTGCGACAACGATTGCCGGTCTGATCTGGATCGCGTTGATGACCTGGATCTGCTATCGGGGCATCGAGATCACGGCCATCGTGCAATACGTGCTGCTCTCCTTTGAAATCATCATCCTGATTTTCTTTGCGGTCTTCGCGCTGGTCAAGGTGTATTCGGGAACCGCGGAGCCGTACTCCCTGATCCCGCAGTGGGACTGGTTCAATCCCTTCACGCTCGACTTTGGCCAGACGATTGCCCCGGCAATGCTGACCGCGATTTTCATTTACTGGGGCTGGGACAGTGCAGTCTCGGTGAATGAGGAGACGCAGAACCCGGAGAAGACCCCGGGGCGCGCCGCCATCATCAGCACGGTCCTCCTGCTGGCCACCTATGCGATCGTCACCGTGGCCGCCGTGGCCTTCGCCGGAGTCGGCGACTCGGGAATCGGACTGGCAAACCCGGCCAACTCCGCCGACGTCTTCTCGGCCATCGGACCCACATTGTTCGGCGAAGGCCCGGTTGGGTCCATCCTCATGACGCTTCTCGGATTCTCCATCCTGACGTCGGCGTCGGCCTCGACGCAGACGACCATCCTGCCGACAGCCCGCACGTCGCTCTCGATGGCCGTCCACAAGGCGATCCCGCAAAAGTTCGCGCGAATCCACGCCAAATACCTCACGCCGACCTGGTCCACCATCGGCATGGGCCTCATCTCCGCGTTCTTCTTCCTCGTTTTCACGTTCATCAGCCCGTCCCTGCTTCTCGCCCTGATCGGGTCAATCGGGCTAATGATCGCGTTCTACTACGGCCTGACCGGCCTCGCCTGCGTCTGGTTCTACCGCAAGACACTCACATCGTCATTCCGGAACTTCGTGATGCGCGGACTGTTCCCGCTGGCGGGCAGCGTCATGCTGGCGGCCGTTTTCGTTTACGGTCTGTCCAACTTTGCCCAGCCTGATTGGTTGCAAGACGCAGACGGCAACAACGTGACGATCTTCGGTATCGGGGCCGAGGCTGTCGTGGGCATCGGCGGCCTGCTGCTCGGCGCCGTGCTCATGGGGATCTGGTGGATCCGAAAGCCGGACTTCTTCCGCGGTTGGACGCTGCCGCGGAGTTCTGACAAATGAGGATCCTATGCATAGGCGCCGGTGGCGTGGGCGGCGCAGCGGCCGGGATCGCGGCGCGGCGGAGCTTTTTCGAAACATTTGTCGTCGCGGACTACGATCTGGCGCGTGCGGAAGCTGTGGTTCAGTCCGTTCCTCCTGACTTGAGGCAACGCTTCAAGGCGGTGTCCCTGGACGCATCGAGCCAGGCGGCCGTTACGGATGCGATACGCCGGCACGGCATCACGCACGTCTTCAATGCCGTTGATCCCCGTTTCGTGATGCCTATCTTTGAAGGCGCGGCGGAGGCCGGTGCAACGTATCTCGATATGGCCATGTCGCTCTCGGCGCCGCATCCTGAGCTGCCGTATCAGCTCCCCGGCGTGAAACTGGGTGACCTGCAATTTGAACGGGCCGGGGAATGGGAAGCCGCCGGCCGCCTGGCCCTGGTCGGAATGGGCGTCGAGCCCGGCCTGTCGGATGTTTTTGCCGCTTATGCCAAGGAGTTCCTTTTCTCCGAGATCGAAGAATTGGCCGTTCGGGACGGGGCTAACCTGGAGGTCGAAGGATATGACTTCGCCCCTTCATTCTCGATTTGGACCACGATTGAAGAGTGCCTTAATCCGCCGGTCGTCTACTCCTCCGACGACGGATGGAGGACCACGGAGCCATTTAGCGACCCCGAGGTCTTTGATTTTCCCGAGGGCATCGGGCCTGTCGAATGCGTCAATGTGGAGCACGAAGAAGTCCTTCTCATGCCGCGCTGGATTGATGCAAAAACCGTGAATTTCAAATATGGGCTTGGCAACGAATTTATCGACGTCCTCCGGGTTCTTCACAAACTTGGCCTCGACTCCACCAAACCGGTGGACGTCAAAGGAACGTTGGTCAGTCCCCGGGACGTCGTCGCCGCGTGCCTGCCGGATCCTGCCACGCTCGGCCCCAAAATTACGGGCAAAACGTGTGCCGGGGTCCTCGTGCGAGGCAAAGACAAGCAGGGCAGCCGGCGAAGCTCATACCTCTACCATGTGGTTGACAACGCGTGGACCATGGAGAACTACGGCAGCCAATGTGTTGTGTGGCAAACGGCCATCAACCCGATCATTGCTCTCGAGCTACTCGCCGCGGGGATCTGGACCGGGGCAGGCGTCTTGGGCCCAGAGGCTTTCCCCGCCAAGCCATTCTTGGATTTGATGGCCGCCCCTGAGCCGGCGGGATACGGATCACCCTGGCACATTCGCGAGGAAACGAGTTGAGGGCCCGCGAGTCCTCCAGCGGCTCCGCATCATCGGTGCCAGCGTCAACGTGAAGGCGGGTAAATTGCAGCAGAATTGGCTGGTTGAACAGTTCCCCGGCCCCTACACTCATCTCATGAAGCCACCGCGTCGTGGCCAGCACCGCGGCTGCATGGCGTCTTCTGAGGTTCGTCCGCCCGGGTTGCTCGCAGCGACGTGCACGCCGGGCGGGAGCGCGATGCGGCTACCACTGCCTCCCGCGTAGTCCAGTGTTGGACAGCCGGGCCCTCCCGGATGATCCTGCTTTCGTCGAGCTTTCCAAAGGAGAGCGCCGTGGAAAATTCAGCACAGTTTCATCCACTGGATCCGCTCAGCGCGGACGAGTTCCGTGCGGCGGCGGCCTTGCTCGCCAGCGCACAGGGCGTCACGTTTCCCGCGTGGCGGCTGGCAGCCATAGAGCTCATCGAACCGGACAAGGCCGCCGTCGGTGCCTTCGAATCCGATGCCGATGGGCCGGTTCCTGATCGGATCGCCGGCGTGAACTGCTTTGAACGGTCCTCCAACAAGACGTACCAGGCGCGGCTATCCCTGACTCGCGGGGTTGTCATCTCTTTCACCCATATCCCGGGAGTTCAGGCGAACATGACCGTGGACGAGTGGGAAGAAGCTGACGCAGCGCTGCGCAGCCACCCGCGGGTGATCGCAGCGCTTGCCAAGCGCGGCATCACCGACCTGTCCCTGGTGTTCATGGACGTCTGGACCTATGGCCTGATGCTGATCCCCGAAAAGTACCAGGGACGCCGGATCGGCTGGTCAGACACCTGGGTCCGGGCCCGTTCGGGAGCCAATCCCTATGCAGGGCCGGTCAACGGCTTGCACTGCATCATTGACCTGGCCTCCATGGAGCTGCTGGACATCGAGGACACCTTTGCGGTCGACCCTCCCGAGATCATGGGCGAATATGTCCCGGCGCTGATCCCGGAGCGGCTCCGCAGCGTAAGCACCCGCGAGCCGCTGAAGCCGCTGGCCATTGTCCAGCCGGAGGGCGTTTCCTTCCGGATTGATGGCAACAGGATCAGCTGGCAGAACTGGTCCATGCGCATCGGGTTCAACTATCGCGAAGGGATGACCATTCACCGGGTCAGCTATCGCGACGCGGGCCGCGAGCGGCCGATCGCGAACCGCCTCTCCTTCGCCGAAATGGCGGTTCCCTACCGGGACCAGAGTGAGGACCACTACCGCCGCACCGCGTTCGACGTCGGCGAATGGGGTCTGGGATTCATGACGACGTCGCTGGAGCTGGGCTGCGACTGCCTCGGGGAAGTGCGGTATCTGGACGCGGTCATGCACAACTCGGCGGGGGAGCCGTACACCATCAAGAACGCTATCTGCATCCATGAAGAGGACGCAGCGGTGCTGTGGAAGCACATGGACCACGACGGCGGCATTGAGGTGCGCCGCATGCGTCGACTCGTGGTGTCGTTCCACGTCACCGTGGCGAACTACGAATACCTGGTCTACTGGCGCTTCTACCAGGACGGGAACATCGAGTGCGAGGTACGGGCCACGGGAATCATGGTGGTTACGTATTTCGCCGAAGGCCAGGAGCATCCGAGCGGCACGCTGGTGGACAACCGGACCTACGCGCCCTACCACCAGCACTTCCTGATCGCCCGGCTCGACTTGGACATCGACGGCGCGGCCAACACGGTCTACCGCTCGGAAACCGAGATAGTCCCGATGGGCCCGGACAATCCATACGGACTCGCCCTGCACCAGAAGAAGACCCCCATCACGTCCGAGGGGCCCGACGACTATTCGTGGGAGACCCAGCGGGCCTGGACGGTGACGAACGACAACTCGCTCAACGGAGTCGGGACCCCGGTGTCCTACAAACTGCTGCCCGGCGCAGCGTTCCCCTCATTCTTCGACCCGGCGTCCCCGGTTTTCCAGCGCGCGGAGGTCATTGGGCACACGGTATGGGTGACACCGAACAACGCCGAGGAACGGTGGCCGGCCGGCGAGTTCGTGAACCAGGGCGCGGGCGGCCTGGGAATGCCGGAATGGGTGCGCCAGGGCCGGTCCGTGGAAAACACCGACGTCGTCGTTTGGTACGTCTTCGGCATTCACCACATCCCGCGGCCGGAGGAGTGGCCGGTAATGCCGGCCGACACCGTCGCGTTCTGGCTCAAGCCGGTGGGCTTCTTCGACAGGAACCCGGCGCTGGACGTCGAGGCCGTACCGGAGGCCGACGAGTGCCACTAGAGTGTTGAGATTATGGATGTGAGCAGGGTCAACGGAAGCCAGGGCGGACCTGACGGAGCCGGCGCGGCTGGGTTCGGCGCCGGCCCGGCATATCCACAGCTGCGGCTCAACAGCGCTGCCCTTGAGAACAACATCAGCGTCATGGCGGCGTGGTGCCGGGAGCGGGGCGTGGAACTCGCCCCGCATGTCAAGACGACCATGTCGGCACCGATCATCGAGCGGCAGATGGCTGCCGGTGCCGTGGGCGTCACCGTCGCCACCGTGGATCAAGTGGCCTCGGCCCTGAAGTGGGGACATGACCGCGTTCTCGTTGCCAATGAGATCGTCGACCGATTCGGTCTGATGCGTGTCCGCACCTGGCTTGGCGAAGATCCGGCACGGGAAATTCGATGTTTCGTCGATTCGGCCGCCGGAGTCGGGGCGGCCTCGGAGGTATTCGGCGGCGGCCCGGCAGCCCTTGAAGTGATGATCGACGTCGGAACACCCGGCGGCCGCACCGGAGTGCGCAGCCTCCCCGAGGGCCTGCTCCTGGCCGGGCTGGTCCACGCCGCACCGGGCCTGAGGCTGGTCGGCGTTGCCGGTTACGAGGGTGTCGTGCCCAACAGCAGAGCCGAAGCCACGGTCACGGCAGTTGACCGGCACTGCCGGCTGGTGCGGGACGTGTTCCTGGAAACGGCGGCGTTCTTCGAGACAGCCACGCCCATCTTTTCCATGGGTGGATCCGCATTCCCGGACCGTGTGGTTGAGTTCCTTCCGGACGCCGCCCGGGTGCCCGGCACCAGGAATATCCTGCGATCCGGGTGCTACGTCACCCACGATCACGGCACGTACGCCGCCGTCAGCCCCGTTCCGGGTCTCATTCCGGCGATTTCCGTTCGCGCCGTGGTCCTGTCTACCCCCGAGGAGGGGATGGCCGTCGTCGGGGCCGGTAAACGGGATCTGCCGTACGACGCCGGACTGCCGATCTTCCTGTCGGCCCGGACCGCCGAAGGTGGCACCAAGAATAACGCGGCCGGCGTGGTACGCAATCTCTTCGACCATCATGCGGTCCTCACAGGAGTGACCGGACTGGATGTCACCGACACCGTGGATTTCGGGATATCCCATCCCTGCTCCGCGTTTGATCGCTGGCCCGAATACGTCCTCACCGACGCAGCCGGCAAGGACATTGACGTGTGGCACACAGACTTCGGCCGATCGTCCCTGGCCACTCGTAGCTGAGGCGCGGCGGCGGTCCTGCACGCGGTCCTTCGTCGGCGGATTCCGCTACGGTAACGGACCCGGGACGCGCAAAAGGCCCGGCGCTACGGGACTACCCATAGCGCCGGACTTTTTGGATAGCGCCGGTCCGAAAACGCAGCGAAAGCGGCTGTGAAGAGGAAGCCGAGAGCGTTCGTCAGCGTCTCCACCGCATCCTTAGCGCCCACACATGCGCCGTGGCCGCCGGGCCCGGCTGCGAGGGCGCCAGGCGGCTGTGCAGGCGGCGAGGGTGGCGGGCGCCGGGTCCGAAGGCCCTGTCCCGCGGCCCTGAACAGTGGGAGCATCCGTGGGTAAGCACAAGGACCCGGGTACTGCCGCCACGCCCGGCGCGACAGTCCGGTCACGTCGACCGGATCGGTCCGCCAAGGAGGTTCTGATGATCACTGCCACGATGGTTGTAGCCACGATTCCGGTCACGGATCTGGAGCGCGCGAAGGCGTTCTACGGCGACGTCCTCGGCCTGGCTCTCTTGTGGGAAACCCCCGCGGGAGCCCGGTTCAGCTGCGGCTCTGCCAGCGAGATCTCCGTCTTCAAGCGCCCGCCGGTCTCGACGGAGCACACGCTCGCCCACTTCGAGGTGGACGACATCGAGGCCGTGGTTCAGGACCTGGCCGCCAGGGGCGTCGTCTTCCTGGACTACACCGAAGGTCCCCTGGCGACGACGGGCCACATCGCGCAGCTCGGCCCGGCGAGGGGTGCCTGGTTCCGAGACCCTGACGGCAACACCCTCGGGCTTCGCCAGGGCTAAGGAGAACTCACCCCGCCCGCTCCGATCAGGCCCGGGCTCCGCCGGGGTGTGGGCATCGAACCTGGTCCCGGGCCGCGCGTGCCGCCTCGACGTCGGCGGCGCTCTCCAAGTCCCCGCGGGCCCGCAGCCCGGCCACCACGCCATCAATATCGGCGTCGGGCCGGTTCTGGCTGAGTTTGTGCTTCGCTTCGATCCGGGTGATCAGAAGCTCGACGCCGACGATGGCGCGCAGCTGGCCGGCTATGTAGCGCTCGGGGGCCTCATCGACCGTCCAGGGCCGGTCTTCGGCGGCTTCGTTGTGATCGCTCAGCCGCCGCACATGGCTGGCGAGCCAAAGGGGATCGTCGTGGATGACCAGCTTGCCGTAGACGTGGGCCGTGGAGTAATTCCAGGTGGGAACGACGCGTCCGTGCTCAGCCTTGGAGGCATACCACGACGGCGAGATATAGGCGTCCGCTCCCTGGACGATGACGAGCGATTCGCCCAGGGCGGCTTCTGACCACTGGGGGTTGTTGCGGGCGAGGTGTCCGTGCAGTGCGCCGTGGTCGCCTGCCTCGGCGTCATAGATATACGGCAACAGCGTGGCAAGCATGCCGTTTGCGGTGGCGGTGACCAGATTGGCAGCGGCCGGGCGGGTGAGCAGGTGCTGGACGGAATCCGGGCTTACAGCAAAATGTGCGGGGATGTACACGGAGATCTTCCCTTCGGATCGTGGACTAAGTGTGGATCGAACGCGGGGTGCAGGCGGCCCGGTCAGCGGGCCCGATTCGCCCTCGCCATCACCTTCCCCCCTGACCCTGAAGGCCGGGCGGCCCCGGGCCTGGAGCGGACGGCCAGCCCGGCGCAGAAGATGACCACGGTGCCGCCAATAATGGTGGCCCATGTCAGGTCCTCGCCCAGGATGAGCCCGGCCCAACAGATGCTCAGCACGGGCTGGACCAGTTGGATCTGACTGACCTGTGCCATGGGTCCGATCGCCAGGCCGTGGTACCAGGCGAAGAAGCCAAGAAACATGCTCACGATCCCAAGGTACGCGAACGCGGCCCACTGCGCCGGGGTAGCGGATGGAGGATGTCCGGCCATGGAGGTCGCCGCGAGGCACACCATGAGAGGGGAGACCAGGACGAGTGCCCAGGAGACGGTCTGCCAGGCGCCGAGTTCGCGGGCCAGTTTGCCGCCTTCCGCGTAGCCGATGGCTGCGCAGAGGACGGCGCCGAAGAGTAGCGCCGGCTGCGCCACCAGCTTCTGAGCCGCCGGGACCTGCTGCTCAACAGCCTTAGGGAGCACGCTCCGCTGGCCCACGTCGCACACGTCCCGAGGGGCGGGCTCAATCTTTGGGCGCGCCTGCCCGACGGGACCGACGTCGACCGGCTCGTCCGTGACTGCGAGGATGCCGGGGTCATCATCGCCGCCGGCACCGACTGGTTCCCGGCCGAACCGGCCGGGCCGTTCGTCCGGCTCAACTATGCCGGGCCTAACCAGGGTGCTTTCCGGGAAGGTGCGAGGATCCTCGGCCAGGTCCTCGGGCGCGCAGCAGGTCTCTAGGCTGGCGGCGCCGGCCGCGCGAACATGATGACGGCGACCCCGAGCAGGCAGATGGCCGAACCGAGGATGTCCCACCGGTCCGGCCGGAAGCCGTCGAAGATCATGCCCCAGGCCAGGGAGCCGGCCACGAACACGCCGCCGTATGCGGCGAGGATCCGCCCGAAGTGGGCGTCCGGCTGCAATGTAGCGACGAAGCCGTAGATGCCCAGCGCCACGACGCCCAGCCCGGCCCACCACCAGTCCCGGCCCCCGCGGACGGACTGCCAGACGAGCCAGGCCCCGCCGATTTCGGCGGCCGCGGCCAGGATGAACAGCAGGATCGTTTTTGCGATAGTCACGTCATCATGATGGCACTAGCCTTCCCATCGGCCGTGAAGCTTGAAGCTTCAATCAATTCGGGGTACCATGTTTCCATGACGCAGACCACCGAACGCCCTCCGGTCCTCTTCCTCAGCCACGGCGCCCCGCCCCTGGCCGATGACTCCACGTGGACCCGCGAACTCAATTCCTGGTCCGGTACGTTCGGCAAGCCCAAGGACATCCTCATGGTGTCCGCCCACTGGGAGAACGCCCCCGTGACGCTCAGTGCCACCGGGCGTGATCCCGGTTTGGTCTACGATTTCGGCGGCTTCCCGCAGAAGTACTACGAAGTGGCCTATGACTCCCCGCAGGCACCTGAACTCGCAGCCGAAGTGGAGAAGCTCGTGGCCGCCCACGGTCACCACGTGGAGCGCGACGAAAGCCGCGGCTTGGACCACGGTGCTTATGTTCCGCTCAAGGAGATGTACCCCGGAGCGGATGTCCCGGTGGTGCAAATGTCCATGCCGACGCTCGATCCGCAGGGGTTGTTTGACCTCGGGATGTCCCTCGGCCCCCTTCGCGATCGGGGCACGCTGATCGTCGGATCGGGATTCACCACGCACAACCTGCGCTGGTTCAACCCGGCCGGGGGACCGGACATCACCCCGCCCGCGGCCTCCAGCGAATTTGACCACTGGGCGGAGGAAGCCATGGCCCGGGGCGACGTCGACTCGATCCTGGACTTCCTGAACAAGGCACCGGCTGCCCGCGAGGCCCACCCCCGGAGCGAGCACTGGGCTCCTCTGTACGTTGCCCTCGGCGCGGCATATGGATCCGGCGACATCCAGGCCAAGACCGCGATCGACGGCTTTTGGTTCGGTCTGTCCAAGCGCTCGTGGACTCTGACCTAGGCACAAGGTCCCGCATGCGATCGCTCGCGTGCGGGACCCGTGCCCGCGCCCTTCGCCGAGGGGCCGCGAGTAGGCATAATGAAGGCGTGGATTCACTGCATGCCTTCACGGCATAACTGGCCGCCGGATACAGGTCGCGGCTCATGGTTCCCATGGAGTCTGTCGAGGACTTCGAGCAGGCCGGTGCCGGTGTTTGGTCGGACGGCCCGCTGGTTCTCGGCGTGCCCTGGGATTTCGATGAGCGGCTGGTACGGGCCGCCGCGGGGCTGGCCGTCATCATGGACGCCCACCTGATCTGCGGATTTGTGGACCCGGCGAGCTATCTCACGGAGTGGGAGCCTGAGGGATCGCAGCCAGGCACCTCGCTGGATCCTGTCCCCAATGTCGACGCCGAATTCCCCGCCGGCCAGATTCTCGCCGCGCTCACCGGCGTGCTCGGACGGCCCGGCGGGGCGTGGACTTTCAGGGTGCTCAACGGGGAAGTTGCTCAGGCCCTGGGCCGGCTGGCCGAAGCCACGGATGCGGCTGCGCTGATCGTCGGCGGGCAGCGGCCCGGGCGGGTTGCGAGGATGGGCCGGCTCCTGGAAGGTTCCGTCAGCGTTTCCTTGACCCGCCTGCAGGCCCGGCCGGTGCTGATAGTTCCGCACTCCGGCGCGTGAAACGCCGGCCGGCTTCCCGTCCCCAATAGCAGTTCACCCGTTCCGGGTGACGGCGACCGGAAGCGTCGGACATAGCGTGGGAGTGTCCGGCCTCAACGGCGGAACTGCACGGGCCCACAACGGCAGCGAATCGAAGTGAGTGATGTCAGACCGGAACAAACACGCAGCAGTCACCTCGGAGTCGAGGGCGCTCTTCATCGGGAGCGTGGGATTTGTGGTCCTCGGCGGTGTCGCGTTTCTGCTGGTCGGGCGGGATCCTGTGCCGTTGTCCGGACGAGGCTCGGCCGGTGACATTGCAGCGATCGGCACGGCGGTGCTTGGTGCCGCGGCCGTGGTGGCCGGTTGCCTGCAACGACCGACGCCGGTGTCACCGCAGTTCCGCGGCGGCCGGACGCGTCATGCGATCGACGTCGGCGCCCTCGCGCTGGCCCACGCGTGTATCTTCCTACTCGGCTGGCTGGCGCTTTTTTGGGTCTTCCAGCAGGCGTTCATCGGCGCACTGCTCTATCCCGTGGCGGCCGCCGTCCTGGTCGGGGCCGTGGGGGCTATCAGCGCCTACGTCGCCTACCTCTCCGCGCTCGGGATGACCGCCTACCGGCTCGCCGCGCTACTTGCCGGTTTCCTCGTCACTGGTGTCCTCACGAGCATGCTCACGGCAGCTGACCCGCATTGGTGGCAGGAGAACCTCAGCGCCCTCGGCATGAGCTCCGACGTCTCCGGGGTGGCATTCAACTTCACCTTGATCGTCGGCGGCGTCGTGGTCACCACCCTGGCGGGATATTCGACGGCGACGCTCGCTGCGAGCGCCAACACCCCCGCCGCGCTTCGACGGGCAAGGCTGCTCGAAGGCGGCATCGCCCTCATGGGCGTGTTCCTCGCCTGCGTGGGAGTGTTCCCGGTCGATGAGCGCTTCGGTCTCCACACACTGGTCGCGTCCGGCATGGTGGTGGTGTTCGCGTCCCTGATTGTCCGCATCCGGGCCCTCGTCCCCTCCATCTCGCCCGCCTTCGCAGCGCTCGGGTGGGTGTTCCTGGCAGTCATCGTTGTCGCCGCGGTGCTGTGGTTCCCGGTCGGTTACTACAACCTGACCGCGGTGGAGCTCATCGCCGGATTGTTGATCTTCTCGTGGCTCATCGTCCTGATCCGCAACCTCGCCGCCGTCGACGCCGACCAGTTCAACGCGAACCAGCCACGTCGCCCGGAGCTAGAGCCCGGTGCGGCCGCGACCCAAGCCCCCGGGAGCCCAGTGCCGTGGGAACGCGGAGGTCCATCCCCTTTGAAGGACCACGGGCATTGATCGCGCAGAGTGCCGGAGTGCAAAGCCATCATCCGTTGTGGGTGACCCGTCCGGCCTGAACCCTCGGGCAGAAGTCCCGGCCCGGCCCGTGTACGCGCCGGGGCGGCTAGGCGGAGACCAGCGTCTTCGTCAGGATCGTGCCGCCAACCCCGACCAGGACCGCGCCCGAACCCCCGACGATCATCCGCCGGGTCCGGGGCCGGGCCAGGAAGCCTGTCACCCTCTTGATCCCGGTGAGCAACAACACGTACCAGGCCAAGGCAATCAGCAAGAAGATGCAGGCCATCAACGTGTGCTGGGCGAGGGGCGGGAGTGGGGCGAAGTTAAACTGCGGGAACAGCGACAGGTAGAACACGGCGACCTTCGGGTTCAGCAGGTTGCTCACCATTCCCTGGACGAAGGGTGAACTTCCGCCGAGCGGGCGTCCCTCCCGGGCTGCGGGCGGGTTGGGATTTTTGGGCGTCCCGGGCGTTTTGGATTCTCTGGGGAACGCCTCAGCGAAGGCGCGGACACCCAGATAGAGCAGGTAGGCCGCCCCGGCGATCCTGATCCCGGTCCCGAGCACCTCCGAGGCCCCCAGCAGCGCGGTGACACCGAGCACGGCCAGCAGTGCAAGAATCGTGTTGCCAACCATGATTCCGGCGGCGGCTGTCGCTGCCGATCGGGTCCCGCGGGTCGCGTTCCGAAGGACCAGCGCAAAGTCCGGACCGGGCACGAGGACTACCACCAGGCAGGTCAGCACGAAGGCAGTTAGCTGTTCGACCATTTGGGGGTTGCCTCCGGGCATCGGACTCTTTAGGGGGACGGGACGCATTTGCCGCGCTACAAAGCCGGGGCAGTCTTCTACGGTAGGCCATCCGGGGCGGGGATCGCGTGCTTGCATGGTTTCGCCGGACTGGGCGGGTTGAAACCTCACCCGCCGGGAATGATCCGGTCTGGGTGCCGGGCGGCTAGCTTTGCATCAGCATCACACCGCGGCGGGCTCTGGCGGGATGTGATCCTGCAGCACCACGCACACGCGTGCGCCTGTCCGGTCCACGCCAGAGGAGGCGACATGTCCGGCCATGTAATGACCCCGTATGCGGCGAGCCGGGGGGACGCAGAGTGATGAGCGCTTCCAACGACGCCGGGACCCAGCCGGTGCAGTTCAACCAGAGACTCGCCGTGCTGCTGGCGATGGCCATGTTCGTGCTCGTCGTCGACACATCGATCATGAACGTCTCGATCTCCGCCGTGGTCAAGGACATCAACAGCACGGTCAGCGACCTTCAAGCGGCGATCGCCCTCGAAGCGCTGGTTTCCGCGGCATTCATCCTGATCGGCGGCAAAGTGGGGGACCTGATCGGGCGCAAACGCGCCTATGTCCTGGGCCTCTGTGGCTACGCCGTCGGCGCCGTGGCGATGACGCTGGCCCAGAGCATCACCGCGATCATCGTTTTCTGGGCGCTGATCGGCGGCCTGGGCGCCTCGCTCCTGCTCCCCGCCATGCAGTCGCTCATCCACGGCAACTTCGACGGCGATGCCCGGAAGCGGGTCTATGCCCTCGTGGGCGCCGCGGCGGCGATCGCCGCCGCCGTCGGACCCCTGCTCGGTGGCTTTATCACGACGTTTCTCTCCTGGCGCGTTGCCTTCCTCCTGGAAGCGGTAATCATCGCGGTCGTGTTGTCCGGCATCAAGCTCGTTAAGGATGTGCCGTATACGGGACCCCGGGAGGTCGACGTCGTTGGATCAATCCTGTCGGTGGTGGGCATGGGCGGGATCGTTCTCGGCATCCTGGTCTGGCAGGAGGGCGGCGAGGCCGTTGGCGCGCTGCTGATCGTCGGCGCGGCCGGATTGGCCGGGCTGTCCTACTGGCTCGTGCGTCGCGAGCGGCTCAACAAAGCGATGCTGCTGGACCCGGGGCTGTTCCGTTCGAAGGCCTTCCGGTTCGGCGCCACGCAGCAAATGCTTCAGCAGATCGCCCTCGGCGGCACCATGATCGTGTTGCCGATCTACCTCCAGATGGTGCTCGAATACAACGCGATGCAGGCAGGGCTGTCCATCGCGCCGCTTTCGCTGACCATGTTCGGCATCGCCCTGCTCGCCGGAAAGAAGGCAGGGACGCGTCGCCCGGCCGGCATTATCAGGTGGGGGTTCATCTTTCTTCTGGCAGGACTGCTCGCGATCCTGCCGGTGGTGCCCCGTGCCGACTCCGGCTGGTGGCTCTTGATCCCACTGATCATTGCGGGTGCCGGACTCGGGCTGCTGGTGTCGCAGCTGAACAACTACACTTTGTCCCCAATCTCCGACGAACGCGTCAGCGAGGCCGCTGGCGTGAATTCAGCCGCCGGCTCGTTCGGACTGTCATTCGGACTCGCTTTTGCCGGCGCCATCATGCTGGCATCACTCGCCGCCATCTTCACCAGCCTGGCGACCTCGAGCACGGTACTCCCGCCCGCCGAACAGCAGCAGGTCGCGCAAGCCTTGGAAGCAGACGCGCAAGTCCTCAGCAACACCCAGCTCGCGGAACAGCTCGCCGGCCAGCCGCCGGAGATCCAGGCCGAAATCATCCGCATCAACACTGAGGCCCGGCCCATTGCCCTGCAGATCGGGCTGCTCATTCCGATCCTCGCCAGCGTCGCCGGCTTCGTCATCTCCTTCCGCATGATGCGCATTCCAGACCCCAAGCCCTCCGGCACCGGCGAAGGCGCGATCCTGGATTAGGCGTTCGGCCGGGACCGGGTCCGATCTGCGCGGCCTCACGGTCAGAGTTGGACGAGGCTGTAGCCGACAAGGAAAAGCCCGATTGCCAGCGTGACGATCGCCGCGATCCTGCGGCCGTTGCGCTGCAACCAATCGTAGAGGGCTGTGAGAGGAACTTGCGCGCGCTCCGGGGATCGCAGCCACACGACGACCGGAACGACGACGGCGGACTGGGCCACGGCGGCGTAGGCGAGGATCAGCACGCTTGCTTCCAACGGCGGCAGTTCCTGGACACTGATCACGGCACCTGCCGTGACGGCCAGCAGGATTGCCTTGGGACGCAGGTTCAAGCCCAGGCCCAGGGCTACGAATTCCCAGGGCGGGGCAGAGAGGAACCTCGTTTTCAATTTGCCCAGCATGGCACTGTCCCGCCCGCCCTTGCTTAACAGGAGGTATACGGCGTAGCCAATCAAAAGCACACCGACCACCAGGGCAAACTGGGCCACTAATTCGTCCTTACGGATGCGCGGCCTGACGGGCAGGAACTGCAGCCCGACCGCCGAGAGCCCCACGACCACAATCGAGCCCACGAGGCTGCCGACCAGGAAGGGAACGGCGCCGCGGCGTGGATTGGGGGAGAGCAAAATCATGATCGTCACACTGACAGGCACGGTGCTCATTGCCCCGGCGAGGGCGAAGAGCACGAGGCTGGTGATGGTGTTCAGCATGCGGCTCTCACCTGCCGCGGGCGGCCCCCCGACAGCACGTCATGCCTCCGGGACGCTGCCCGTGTCCGGGCGGCCCGGCCGTGTCCGTCCGCGACGCGCGCGGATCGTCTCATCTTCGGCTTTGAGGAGCGGTTCCACATCCTTTTGATCGCCCGTCAACGGACGCCACCATGAGACCGACGGGTCGGAATCTAGCAGGAGCGTGCGCACGAAGAGGGTCAGGGGGACGGCGAGGATGGCGCCAACAGGGCCCAGAACGACGGTCCAGAAGAGGACGGAGGCGAAGGTCAGGGTTTCGCTAAGCGATACTGCGTTGCCGACGTATTTCGGCTGGATTATGGACTGGATGACGCCGTTAATTCCGCCGTAGATGATGATAATGGCCCAAACGGTCGGCCAGCCGCCGGTGAGGAATCCAAAGAACAGCGGCGGGATGATCGCGATGAAGTAGCCAATGTTGGGGATGAAGCTGCAGATGAAAGACAGCAAACCCCAGAGCAGGGCTCCGGGGACCTGGAGGATGACCAGGAAGAGCCAGTTGAACAGGCCCTGGGCGATCCCGAGGACTGTGGTGGCGACCATGTAGCGGCGCACGCCGTCACCGAAGCCGATGAAGGCGGAGACCACTGCCGGGCGGTGGTAGTTCAAATGGGTCAGGATCGCTGGTATGCGCGAGCCGTCGACCGCCATGAGAATGAGCATCGTCAGGATGATCACGAGGCTGCCCGCCAGGCTCGCGACGTTCCCCAGCAGGCCGCCGAGGAAACCGAGGATGCGCCCGGGGGTGAACCCGTCCAGGACTGCCTGGGCTTGCTCCGGTCCGAAACCGACAGATTCCAAGGCGCCGGCGATGCTGGCGCCCAGCTGGGCGAACTGCGGTGCGTACTGGGGCAGCAGCGCGGAGAACTGCGCAAGCGAGAGCACGAAGACTGCGGCGAAAGCGATCAACAATCCGAAGACGGCCGCAATCGTGGTGCCCGTGGCGATGCCCCGGGAGATTCCCCGAGCCTGCATCCAGCGGCGGATGGGATGAACACACAGAGTGAGCACGAACGCGAAAAATACCGGGGTGACGATTCCTTTGATCGCACCGAGGCCGAAAGTCACGATGGTCGCGCCGGCCAGGGCGAGCAAGATGGTGACGGTGCGGGGGAGGGCTGGGCGTGGATCCGATTCCGATGATGCCGGCTCCATTGAGCCCTCCTTGGTTCAGACTGGCCCCAGTTTAGAGGCGGGAAGGCGCGATGAGTAGAGAGGTTTGTCCCTTGCGCCCCGCCCCCAAACCGGTCCCCACCGGGGGCGATGCAGAGCTGAGGGCGCGTTGAGTCAGGCGACTGCCTTGCTCTTGATCCTTTCGAATTCCTCCGGGCTGATCGTTCCGGCGTCCATGAGCGATTTGGCTTTGGCGATCTCTTCGCTGGGGCTCGCCGTGGCAACCTGGCGAATATACGCATCTGCTGCCGCCTGGCTCTTGCGGGCTTGTTCCATCGACCGCTCCGTCATTCCCTTGCCGCGGGCGATCATGTACACCAGCAGCGACAGGAAAGGTACAAATGCGAGGAAGACTATCCAGACAGCCTTCCACCAGCCGCTGAGTTCGTGGTCACGAAAGAGGTCGCCAATCACCATGAACAACGCCCACAGGAAGGCGAAGATCGCATAGACGCAGAACAGCCACCAGAAAATATCCCAAAAGTTCTCGAAGAAACTCATTGTGGCTTCCCTACTTTCACTTGGCGCGGCGTTGTTTGGGGACGCAGCCTGGGCGGGGGACGGGTTTTGGGGATCTGCAAGCCGGCCGGACTAGCACTTGACCTCGCTGGTGAGGTCACTGACCGCGCCCTGGACGTTGGCAGCTTCGTCCCGCAGGGAATCGATTGCCTGGGTCAGGGTGGCGTCGTTGGGAACGGCCTTCACTGCGGAAGCGAACTTCTGTTCTGCCGTCTTGACTGCATCCACCCGACCTTTGGCAGCGTCCCCGGCCGCACTGACCATGTCGTCAAAGGCTTTCACGACCTGATCCCGAGCCGTCCGGATCTGATCCACGGTGGCGCCTGGTTTCAGGGTGTCCTTGAAATTCGTCAGGGCAGACTCGTAGGCGTCAGCAGCAGCGCAAACGGGCGAAACGCTCGGGGTCGGGCTGGGGCTGGGGCCAGCGCCCGTGCTGCTGCAGCCGGCGAGCAACGCCATCGCGGCCCCGAGCGTGATCATCCGCGCGAGGACTGGTTGTGGTCTCGACACTGGAGGCCCCTCTCTCCGTAGGTTGGCGGTGTTGGTTGGCGCTCTTAATGGGCCTGTGCCTGGCCAGCCCAGACACTGGCAGGTACCACCAGTGTTGGCTTCGCGCCGTGCGGGCGCCTCACCCGCCGGGGGTGATCCTCGGAGCCGCATCGCGACGGCGGCGCATCGTCGCCGCCGTCGCTATGTGGCGTCCTGCGGTGAACGTGGAGAGACTCGGCAGCTGCCCTGACGGCGCCGAATCACCCCGGGGTGATGATGCGCGGGTCCTGCACCCGTGATGGACTTCAATCCACAGCAGAGGAGGATGCCATGTGCCGTTGGCTCGCGTATTCGGGTTCGCCGGTAAAAATTGAAGAGCTTTTGTACAAACCCGCCAACTCGCTCGTGATGCAGAGCAAACATGCTCGTATGGGCGTGGAAACCATGAACGGTGACGGCTTTGGTGTTGGCTGGTATGGCTCGGCGCCGTATCCCGGTGTGTTCCACAGCACGGAGCCGGCCTGGCACGACCGTAATCTGCGCGAGCTGTCCGCCCAGGCTTCAGCCGGCCGCGTTTTCGCGCACATCCGTGCCTCGACCGGTTCGGCCGTCCAACAGACCAACTGCCATCCGTTCCGCCACGAACGCTGGCTATGGATGCACAACGGGCTCATCACGGATTTCCCGACGGTGAAGCGCGACTTGGCCATGGCCGTCGACCCGTCGCTGTTTCCG
This sequence comes from Arthrobacter sp. YAF34, assembly GCF_052113245.1. NCBI lineage: Bacteria > Bacillati > Actinomycetota > Actinomycetes > Micrococcales > Micrococcaceae > Arthrobacter > Arthrobacter sp. YAF34. The sequence goes on along the minus strand of NZ_JBFRCV010000016.1, from coordinate 6,409 downwards.
CAGATCGAGGGAGCCACGGACTCGGAGCTGTTCTTCTACTTGGCGCTCACCTTCGGCCTGGAGCAGGATCCGCGGGCGGGTGTCGCCTCCGCCGTAGGGCTGATTGAAGAGGTCGGCCGGCGGCACGGCATCGATTTTCCGATTCAGATGACGGTGGCAACCACCGACGGCGACAGTACCTGGGCGTTCCGCTACTCGAGCGAGGGCCGGTCCAGGTCCCTGTTCCATAGCACTGACATCGCGACACTCCGGGCCCAATACCCGGACAACCCGATGCTCCACGGCCTCTCCGACGACACGCGCCTGGTGGTCTCCGAGCCGCTGGGGGACCTGCGCGGGGCGTGGCGGGAAGTGCCCGAATCCACATGCGTCGTGGTCCACGGAGCCGGCGAAGAGCTCTTCCCGTTCTCGCCGGTGGCCGGCTAGCTGTGCTCCCGGGCTGAACAGGCAATGCCCCGGGCACTCGTGCCCGGGGCATCCTTCTGAGCGGCGCCCGTTGGCGTCGCCGTGAATCCGTCAGGGGAGAGGGATCGTGGGATTCGGCTCGTCCGGGGGGCCGCCCGATGATGGGGCGGACCCGGTGGCCGACACGGTGGCTGATCCGGGAGTGGGCCCGGCGACCGGCACAGTGGCGGTCTCGGCGCCGGCCCCCGGGACGGACTCTGCGGCCCCGGGCGCTACGGCAGGGCGGCACAGCAGCTCGACGAGGAGAACGGCCAGGACCGCCAGGACGGCCGTCCAAATGGCGACGGCTGCCGTCGGGTCCTGCCAAAAGATCAGCACCAGCACAGCGATTCCGACGACGGTGGCCTCCAGGATCCGACGGTAGCGGGCCAGCCAGAGTTGCCACGGTTTGGCCTCGCCGGCACCGACCTTGCCCGTGATGTAGTCTCCTGCACTCGCCAGACCGTGCCGGACAAACTCCGCGGTACGCGAGTGGCCGCCCAGGAATGCAGCCAAAGCGATCAGGAGCCCAACGACGAACACAAGGCGCACGCTGGTGCGGAGCGGCACCAGGAGAGTCTCGACCAGGCTTTCAGCCGCCGCCGGCGAGACAGTATCGGGCGGGATCGAGTCCAGGAGGATGCTCCGCCCGATCACAAGTCCCAGCGCCAGCAGTGCCATGGCCACAGCAACGGCCAAACCTACGCCGCTGGTGGTGCTCCGTCTGCGGCCTTGGGGAGCCACTGCGACCGCTCCGACGGCGCTGATCACCGTCAGCCATGCCAGTATGGGCGCGGTCCGGTCCAGCGCGCTGATGATTTGCGTGGCGCGGGCCAGCTCGGGCGACTGGAACAGCGGTATCTGCTTGTCCACCTCTGGAATCCTGGCGGCGATGTCGACGCCCTGCTCGACCAGGCGGGCCTTGACCCGGGCTATGATCTCCTTCGTGGAAATCGACACCGTCCCGCTCTCGTCAATACTGACGGCGCCGCCCGTATTCCCCGTGGACAGGTTGACCAGCCCCTGGTGAGCCGCCCGGTTCACCTGTGTCCAAAGATCCTGAAACTGCGGGGTCGCCACGAACTTGGCGACGGTGGAATGAATGAGGTTCTTGGTCTGCTCCGCAATGACCGGCGCCAGCCCGGTGATCACGGCGGCCGCACGCGGCGCCGTTTTGCTCAGTTCGTTGAGCGCATCCCGGGTGATGGTCTGGAAGTCCACCGCGTCGGTAATCTGCTGCGTGACCTTGTCAGCGATCTCGGCCTGAATCGCGGGGTCGGATGCCAGGGGCGCCACAGTAGCCACATACCGGTCGGTATCGATGAGTTCACTGCGCAGGTAGAGGGCCGGCACCGCAGCAAAGGCCAGCACGGCGGTCAGGACCACCAGCACGATCGCCACTATCCGTCGAGCCAGTCCGGGGCGCGGTCCGGAGGGCCTTGGGTGTGCTTTCCTGGCGTCGTCCCGTTCGCGCTGCAACCGGGCAATCTCCGCCCGGAGCCGGAGTATTTCTTCCTGTTCGGGGCCGCTGGAGCTGGGGGACTGATCCTGGAGAGACATGAGGGGCTCCGCCTATAGGACGATGGCGACAGGCTACGTTGTTGTGCCTGACCGGTCTTCATTCGACGCCTGCCTCAAGCCGGAAGCGGGAGCTGCAGGCGCTGCTCCTGCCCTGCGGTTGGGCACTCGTGACAATTTTGATTGTCCACGCGGGGCGTTGGTCCAACCCCACCCACACAGGGTGATCTGTTGCGCCGCAAAATTATTTGCCGCGACTGTGGCGGGGGAGCCGATCCGCGCGTCAGATCCCGGCCCGGTCACAAGGAGCCACTGTCCGCCACTGCCTGCACCGCAAAATGCTCACACCAAAGTCCTGACTCACCCCTTTCGGGTGATGACGACGGCGCCCTTGGCGTCAGCGGCCCAGACGCCGGCCGGCCGCGAAGAAGGCGACCTTTGCGACTAAGAGGAGAGCGCCCAGATCAGCAACCATTTGGACTGACACCACCGCCCTCGCCAGTTGACTCACCGGAGTTATGTCACCGAATCCCACGGTGGCAAACGTGGAAGTGGTGAAGTACAGGGCATCCGTCCGGTTCAGGGGTTCGCTAAAGGAAAATCGGTCCGTTAGTGACATTGACGTGTAAAGCAGCGCGAAAAGACACAGAAACATGAGGACGGATTCGACGACTGCCGCGGCCGCCCGGACCTGGGGGATATGCGCCGTGAGTATCATCCGCAATTGCAGGACCAGGGCTGCAAGAAAGACCAAGACGATGCCCGCAAGCCGGATCCACGCGGCCGCAGGATTGGCGTCGTTAAACCCCCCTATTGGAATAAAGAAATAGAGGGTGAGGATTACTACCGTAAATGCAACCAGACGTGCGACCGCGAAAATAAGAACGCGCCTACGGCTGGCCTTATCGAGATCATGCAGGAATATCGGGTTCGTCTGGCTGCCGTGCTTCGAAGCCATGACTGATGATACCCCCGCTCACGCAATTCGCGTTGCGGCGCATTTGGGCATTCCTGGCCGCCTTTAAGTCGCACAAGACAGCAGGGCACAAGGGGTCTTTGCGCCCTGTTGGAGCCCTTTTGCGTCCGCCTAGCATGTGCAACGTGGGAGAGATTCTAAAACCCGAATGGGTGCCTGGTCCGCAGTTCAAGATCCGGCCTCCTGTGCGAGGGCTCGGAGCGCTGGAGCGCCCGCGCCTGGAAAACGCCCTGACCGCATCCGCCGATTCGCACCGCCTGACGCTCGTCGCAGCACCGGCCGGCTACGGCAAGTCCACGTTCCTGGGAGACTGGGTCCGCAAGTGCGCGCTGCCGTGCGCGTGGCTGTCGCTTGACCGGTTCGATACCCAACCTGGACGGCTCTTTCACGGGGTCGTCGGGGCGATTCAATCCGCGGCGAGCAGGCTGCCGCTACCCGGAAACGACGCCCTGCTGACTCTCGACCAGGGCCTTGCCCATGACCGCGCCGCTTCCTACGACCTCCTCCTCGGAGCGCTCGAGCATCTCACCGAGCCGATTGTCCTGGTGATCGACGATGTTCAGCTGGCCGGCCCGGGGCTCGGCAACGGAATCGTCGGGGTGCTCGCCGCCTCGGCGCCCCCCTCTCTGCGGCTGGTGCTCTCGGGCCGCGGGCATACGTCCATCCAGCTGGAACGGTTCAGGTATGGCGAGGGACTGGGCGAACTTCACGCGGCCGAACTCGCCTTCACCCGGGAGGAAGTGGCCGAGTTCGCGTGTTCGCTGGGTCAAGACGCGGCCATTGACGCCGGAGCCCTCTGGGCGATGACCGCCGGCTGGCCCGTCGCCGTCCACGCCAGTCTCGTCTCGCTGGCTCAGTCCCGCAACGTGCCGGTCACGACGCCGAGCGCCACACCCACGCACATCCCTCTCGCCGGCTATGTCGCCGAAGAGATCCTCGACCAGCTCGAACCGCCGCTGGCGGAGTTCATCCTGCGGGCCACCACGAGTGACTGGCTCAGCCGTCGACTCGCCGTCGAGCTCTTCGGCCGGCCCCAGGGCGGAGTGCTGCTTGAGGAATGCTTGCGCAACGGCCTGTTCATTGCGGAGCATGACTACCGTGGCGGCGAATCCCTGTACCGCTGGCAATCACTCTTCGCGGCGCAGTGCCGCCGCATACTTCAGCGGCGCGATCCCCTTCTCGCGGAACGACTGCACCGCGTGGCGGCGCGGTACTACCAGGACGCCGACGTCGTCGAGTGCGTTGACCAGGCAGTGCACGGGCGCGCGCCCCGGCAGGCCGTGGTATCGCTCGGAGCGCACTGGCTTGAGTTCCTGCTCGGGAACGACGCCGAGACCCTCGAGCTGCTGTGCCGGGATTTGCCGGCGCCGTGGAGCGAGGACCCCGAAGTCTTGATGATCCGAGCCGTCTGCCGCGTCCTAGCCGGCGACGCCGCCGCCGCGTCCGAGCTCACCGAGCGGGCGCTGGCGCGGACCTTTGTGCTCGACTCGAGTCGACGCCGGCAGCTGGACGGTTACCGGGCCCTCTTCGAGCCCTTGCCTGCCGGTGGCCGGCTGGACCTCCACGCAAGCCAGGCGGAGGACGACCGGGCGTCTAGCGACGCCGCGAATGACGGCCGTTCCGCGGTCTGCTCGACGGGACTGTTCCTGCTTGCCCAGGCCGAGTTTCGATTACACCGCAGAGGCGATCTTGCGACCGCACTGCTGGAAGCGGCCCGGGGGGCCGGCAGCCCCGACCAGTTGGAAGAGACCGAAGTCCGTTCCCAGGCGGATCTCGCGTTAGCGTTCGCAGCAACCGGTGACCTGGTGAGCGCCGACGAATATGCCACGCAGGTGCTGGGGCGGGGAGACGCGCTGGCCCGGACTTCGAAAGAGCGGATCGCTCCGGCCTGGTTGGCGCGGGGCATTGCGTGCTATTGGCGGGACGACATGGCGGCTGCCCGGATGTGCCTCGCCAAAGCCCAGCGCTTGGGCGGTGAGCACTTCCCGTCGGGCCCGCTCAGCGGCATCTACCGGGTGCTGGTTGATTGCGCCGCTGGTGATCTGGACCAGCTTGCCGACTCGTGCGCGGCGCTCGCTTCGTCTCACGGGCGTGGATTGTATGCCGTGTCCTGGGACGCCTTGCACTCCGTCACCGTGGCAAAGGCCGCTGAGGCCCAGGGTGACCTCGCCGGTGCGCTGGCGATCGTTCAACCACTGGGCGCTGGAGGGCACGGGGCATTGGCGGATACGCTGCTGGCGGAGCTGTTGCGTCGCGGAGGGGACATCGAGACAGCCCAGCACTGCGCGGAGTCTGTGACGGACCGTCGGAACGCGTATATCGATATCTGCCTGAGCCTGACGGAGGCGCTCGCGGCCTGTAGGGGCGGAGACACGGCCACGGCACACGAACGTCTTGAGCACGCGGTCCAGAGGGCCGAGCCTGCATCAGTCCTGCGGCCGTTCGCCGACCGCAGGGACGAACTCGCGGATTTGCTCGTCCAGCACGCGGTCTGGGGAACCGCTCATGAGTCCTTCATCGCCGCGCTCATGGCACGCGACGCGCAGGGTGAGGGCGGCCTTCGGACACAGTCCTACTGGAACCTCACGGAGCGTGAACGCGAAGTCCTCGCCTACATGCGTTCCATCATGACGGCGGCCGAGATTGCCGAGGCCCTGTACATCTCGGTGAACACGGTCAAGACACACGAGCGGTCCATCTACCGAAAACTCGGGGCGGGCAGCCGGCGTGATGCCCTCAAGACGGCGGCCAAGCGGGGCATCGTCTGAGCTTGGCGCCCGGCGGGCGCCCGCGTCGGGAAATTCACGCTGCCAGGGTGAGGCCAGGGATGGGTGAGGGTTTGACACTGGTTGTAACTGTCCGTGACGGCCGACCTGCCGGCGGGGCGGTTCCTTAGGAAGGATTCTCCGTTGATGAAAGCACATCGCATATTTGCCGGGCCGGTGGCGCTCGGGACGGCCGTTGCGCTGCTGACTAGTTGCGCGCCGAGTCCGCAGGAAAATGTATCGCAGGCCTGCGCTGCCGCCAGCGCCTATGCACTGGCCCTGACCAACTTCAAGGACACATTGAAGCCCAGCGCCACGGTGGATGAAGTCCATTCGGCCCGGGACCAGGTGACGAAAACCTACGAGGAAATGATCAAACAGTCCCAGGACGTGGCGAAAGACCGTGCGGATGCGGTGAAGACGGCGGAACAGAACCTTGAAAAGGCAGTCAAGGACGTTCCCAATGACGCCACGCTAACGCAGGCCGCGGCCTCGTTGCGGGACGAGACGGTCAAGCTCCAGGCCGCGGCCAGCGACCTGAGGAGCCAGCTGAAGTGCTAGGTGTACTCGGCCAGGACGTTGGTTACATGTTGAAAGGGTGAAGACCTCTTAGGTTGGTGGTTACCACACACACCGAACGACTAAGAGGTCTTCATGGTCCACCGTAATGCCCGCCTGACTCCTACTGGTAGAGGCATCCTTGTCC
>NZ_JBFRCV010000015.1:0-115034 GCF_052113245.1 Arthrobacter sp. YAF34 | reverse complement strand
CACCCGCGACCACACCTGCCGCACCCCCTACTGCGACGCCCCCATCCGCCACCTGGACCACATCGTCCCCCACCACGCCGGCGGCCAAACCACCAGCACCAACGGCGCCGGCCTCTGCGAAGCCTGCAACCACACCAAAGAAACCCCCGGCTGGAACGCCCGGCCCCGCCCGGGACCCCGGCACACCCTCGAACTCACCACCCCCACCGGCCACACCCACCACTCCACCGCACCACCCCTACCCGGGACAGCGCTGCCCGGCCCACCGGTCCGCCCGGCAGCGGCAGAACAGTTCCGCCACCGGAGAAGGCTGCGGAACCGTGCCGAAGCGCTTCGACGTCGCAAACTCAAGGAGATGCCGGCGGCCTAGGACCCAATCACCACTTCAAGGAGTGGGCAAAGAAAAGCGCCATGCAGCCCGGTGGCCGAACGACGCGAGGCCTGCAGGTACCTTCGCGATCTCGCTAAGAGAAGGCTCGGACACTTTCATGTCCCGAACAACCCGGCTTCATCTGATGGTTACCTGCAGGCGTTTTAAGCGTACGCCCGCCGCTCCACTATGGACACGGGAAGAAAGCCTCTGGTCCCCGCCGAAGGAACACGCTCTGCCCCGGAAGCGTAGAGTGGAGGAAGCCGCCTGATTCTGGACGCCAAGTGCTGAGGGAGAAATCGTGACGATTGACTGGGACGAAAAAAAGACCCTGCTGCAGGAGCCGAACATCGCCGCCGTGACGCAGCTGTGCGACGAACTCATGGAAAAGAAGCCTGGATCGGTGGTCCCGTACATCGACCCCATCCATGACGAGGACGAATGCCGGATCGTCAGCCTGCATGTCAGCCCGGGCAAGGGCACCGAATCAGGCTTTGTCTCGCACTTCAATGACGACGAGGCAGCCCGCCGCGCCACCTCCATCTATGAGGCCGCCGAGCTGGATCCCCGCTACGTGATGCCGTGGAACGCCTATCCGTGGGTCCGTGACCCGGACGCTTCCTCGGCCCTGAACGTCCAAGAGAAGACGGACGGCCTGCGGCCCTTCCGCCAGTTCCTGAAGATCAACCGGCGCGTCTCGGCCGTCATTGCCCACGGCGCGGACGCCCACTCCTTCCTGACGCTTTTCGAGAAGACCTACCATTCCTCGCTGAAGAACCATGGCGTCAAGATTTACAAGGCCACCGCGCTCGGCGGCCGCGCTTTCGCCGTTTCGCCGGTCAAGCAGGAAGAGCTCCTCGCCAAGAACGTAGACGTGTACAAAGACGCCATGCAGCGGGCCGGCATCCAGCACCTCTGAGTCGACACGACGCCGGCAGGTCACCCCTCCATGAGCCTGCGCCGGTGCTTGAGCTCCTTGATCCAATCCCGGGTGACGGTCGCCGGGAAGGGCGAGGCGCCGTCGTCGGTCATGGAGCTGAACGCCGTACCGCCTTGAAGGTCCGCCAGCAGTGGCGCGGAGGCCTTCAGCGCCAGTTCCAGTATTTGGACGGCTGCGCGCCCCGTCAGCCCCATCTCCGCGGCCCAGCCCAGGAAGTGCTTCCGCGAAATCCCCGTCCTCTTGCCGCCCAGTGTCAGTGCCAGCGTCTTGTCCCCATAGACCACGGTGGACGGGATGTCGTAGACCGGCGCGACGGACCACTCCCCGCTCGGCTGCTGCACCATGGAAACGTTCTTGGCGTGCAGATCCCCGTTGCCCGCCAGCCACGCAAACGCCGCCTGCAGGGCCAAATTCCGCAGCGCCGGCAGCGGGGCCGCGCAGTACGCCGCAAGCGCATGGCACACCTGCCCGTAGCCCACGTTGTACTTGTCGGCCGGATACAACCCCAGCACCTGCGCCCCGTCTTCTACGGCGAGCCTCAGCACCGCGTTCGGGGACGCGCCCGCCGTCGTAAACCCCGCCGCCTGGGCGACCGGCACCCGGTCGAAGCGCTCCACGAGGAGCCCCGGCCGGCTGGCGACGTCGCGGATCAGCCGGACCCGGCTCAGCGGGATCCGCAGCCGCGCCGCGTAGCGGAACATTGCGCATTCGTTCTCGACGACGTGCGGGAACTCCGGCGCGTTGAGTTTGAGGATGTAGCGCCGCCCGGCGCTGGCCACCGGCATCGAGATCATCCCCGCGGACAGCTTGTCCTGCACCCCGGCCAGCGCCACCGGGTCGATCAGCCCGGAGTCGCCAAGCAGGGCATCGAAATCCACGGGCGTCCCCGGGTCAAGTTCGACGGCGTGCTCGTCCGGGTCCAGCTTCTCGCCATGGCCCACTATCTGCACGTCACCCACCGGATTGGCACCGGCCGCGATGAGCAGCGAGAGCTCGTCATCCACACTGGTCTTGACCGAGCGGCGCAGGGCGTTGAGCCGCCGGCCCTCCGGCAGGAGCCCGGTGAAATACGGCGGCGCGGCTCCCGCCGCGGACAGCACCGGGACCGCGGTCAGGGGCAGCGAACTCGCGACGGCGGGTCCCCCTGACGCCAGATAGGCCGGCAGGTAGCTGAACCGGGTGCCGCCCTCGTGCCGTTCCAACCGCGCCGCCAGCACGCCGGCCTTATATACATCCGCGATGCGGTGCCTCATGGCCGGGCCGCCGGCCCGTCCGCCGGTTCGCCATGGCCGGGCAGCTCGCCATGACCACGCTGTCCGCCGCCGTCACGCACGCCGCTGAGGGCACGGGCGGCGGTGCTGGTCCGGGTCTGCACCCGGAGCTCCAGCCCCAGGGTGTCCAGAAGTGCGAGCAGGGAGTCCAACTGCACGGTGCGTTTTCCCTGTTCGACGAACCGAACGAAACGTTCGGAGACGCCGGCGAGTTCGGCCAAGTCCCGCTGGCTCAGACGGAGCGAACCGCGCCGCGTGCGGACCTCGGCAGCGAGCCGGTCCGGAAACGGGTTCTCCATCATTGCCTCCTTGTTGATCAAACTTGTTGATGAAATCTGAGTCCATAGGTACGAACGTGCCGTTTTCCGCGCATTTCCAGTGTAGGACGGCCACACGAGCCCGTACAGGGGTATTTCGGCACGATCGTACCGGCGGCGCGGGCGCCCTCGACCCTTAGGGTCCAACGGCCCTGCCCCCGGCCCGGGCCCGACGGGATGCTGGACAGGGGCGGGCGAGCCGCCCGGGCCCCCGACACGAGGCAGCCTCGAAGGGACACGTCATGGGACGACTGGACGGCAAAGTGGCATTGATCAGCGGCGGCGCCCGCGGCATCGGCGCGGCCTTCGATACGGTCCATGTCCCGCTGCACCGGGTCGGCCAGCCAACGGAAATCGCCGATCTCATGGTGTACCTCGCGGCGGACGAATCATCGTTTGTCACGGGGGCTGAATTCGTGATCGACGGCGGCGAAACCGCGGGCTCGGTCGCGGCGACCCCGGCCGACGCGCCGGGGAACTAGGCCGGAAAGAGGCATCATGTCCCGGAAGAGCGGTTCAAAACTGGCGGTGGTCGGTGCCGGCAGCGTCGGCACGTCCCTTGCCTATGCGGCCCTGATCCGCGGTTCGGCCAGCCACGTCGCCCTTTTCGACGTCAACGCCACCAAGGCGGAAGCAGAAGTGCTGGACCTCGCACACGGGACGCAGTTCGCCGCCGCGTCGGCTACCGTCACGGGCGGCGGGGACATCTCCGCCACGGAGGGGGCCGACGTCGTGGTTGTGACGGCCGGCGCCAAACAGTCCCCGGGCCAGACGCGCCTGGATCTCGCCGGCACCAATGTGCGCATTCTCGAGGGACTCATGCCGCAGCTGCTGGCGCAAGCCCCGGACGCCGTCTATGTGCTGGTCACGAACCCGTGCGATGTACTGACGGTCGCTGCGCAGAAGATCTCCGGCTTGCCGACATCGCGGATCTTCTCCTCCGGCACCGTCCTGGACACCTCGCGGCTCCGGTGGCTGCTGGCCGAACGCGCCGGAGTCTCGCTTGCCAGCGTCCACGCCAGCATGGTGGGCGAACACGGCGATACAGAGTTCCCGGTCTGGTCCGGCGCCACGATCGGCCCCGTCCCGATCCGCAACTGGACGGACGACGGCGAGCGAATTTTCACTTCCGAGCTCCTGGCCGAGACAGCGCGGGAAGTGACCCAGGCCGCCTACAAGGTGATCGCCGGCAAGGGTGCCACCAACTACGCCATCGGACTGTCCGGAGCCCGTATCGTGGAGGCCCTGCTGCGCGCCGAAAACGCGGTACTTCCCGTCTCCACCGTGCTGGACGGGCAGTACGGAATCTCCGGCGTCGCGCTCTCGCTGCCCAGCGTCGTCGGACACGGCGGGGTCCTGAAGGTGCTGGACACCCCTATGGACGAGGGCGAACTCGCCTCCTTGCACCACTCGGCGGAGACGCTGCAGCAGAGTCTGGCGACGCTGGGAATCTGACCCAACTGACTGGCAGGTGGGGCCGTTTTGAGCCCTGAAAACGGCCTTAACTGCGAGTTAGTTGGGTTGAGGGGGCACCGTCGCGGCGGGCACCACCGACACCGAGCCGAGGTGCGGCAGGGCTGCCCGGGCGCCCTCCTCGAGGTGCGCGGCGATCGAGGCAAGATCGGACATGCGGGCCCCGGAGCTGACTGGCACAGTGATCTCGGCGTGCAGGCGGTGGCCGGACCAGCGAAGGCGGGACGTCCCGCCGTCCGAATGCCTGCGCACGACGTCGGCGAGCCGGTCCGAGAGTGCGGGATCCACGCCGTCCATGAGGCGGCGTCCGACGTCGCGCACGGTGCCCCACAGCAGAACCATGATGGCCACCGAAATCAGCAGGCCCACGATGGGATCGGCGAGGGGAAAGCCCAGCCAGACGCCGGCGACCCCGGCGACGACGGCAAGCGACGTGAAGCCGTCAGTGCGGGCGTGGATGCCGTCGGCGATCAGGGCGGCGGAGCCGATCCGCCGTCCGACGCGGATGCGGTAAATCGCGACAAGCTCGTTGCCTGCGAAACCTACCAGCCCGGCCGCCAGGACCCAGCCCAGATTCTGGACGGGTTGAGGCTGGAAGAAACGGAGGACGGATTCGACGGCGGCCACGACGGCGGAGAGCGCGATCATGGCCACGATGAACAGCCCGGCGAGGTCCTCCGCGCGGCCGAAACCATAGGTGTACGTCCGTGTGGGCTTGCGCCGGCCAAGCAGGAACGCGATCCAGAGCGGCACCGCGGTCAAAGCGTCCGAGAAGTTGTGGATTGTGTCCGCGAGAAGCGCCACGGAGCCGCTGATGAGCACAATCACCAGCTGGAACAGCGAGGTAGCCCCGAGACCCGCCAGCGACACCTTGACGGCCCGAATGCCCTGCGCGCTGGATTCGAGAGCCTGATCAATGGAGTCCGCGGAATCATGCGAATGCGGGACGAAGACTTCGTGGAGCCAGCCCTTCAGACCCTTGGGGTGGCTGTGGTCATGGCCATGTTCGTGGCTGTGGCCGTCCTCGTGGGCGTGCGGGTGGCCGTGATCATGGCCGTCGTCATGGCTGTGGCCGTGCAGGGAGTCTGCGGGCCGGCTCATGACAGGTGCCCCGGCGCCGTGCCCAGCGCGTGCTCGGCCTGGTGGATGGCATCCATGACGAGCTGGCGCGCATGATCATTCTGGAGCCGGTAGTACACCTTGGTCCCCTCCTGGCGCGTGGCCACCATGCCGCCCAGCCGCATTTTGGCGAGGTGCTGCGACACGGCGGCCGCCGACTTCCCGACCCTCTCTGCCAGGGCATTCACCGGCATCTCACCGCCCCCCAGTGCAAGGATCAGCCGCACCCGGGTTGCGTCCGCCAGCATGGAAAACACCTCGACGGCCAGCTCCACATAGGGACTTTCCACATCAATCTGCATATCTGCATCCATACGCAGATTCTTTCACATAAGGACCACATTACCTATCCATAGTTGACACCCAGTGTGACCCCTGCCATATTTGAACCGTGAACCTGTCAGACAGCCGGACAGCAGTACAGCCTCTCGCCCGCCTCAGCGCGGCCGAAGCTGTTTTCAACGTCCTCCGCTCCGAAATCGAATCCGGGAAGCTCGGCGTCGGGACCAAACTGAGCTCTGAGGCCACGCTGGCCGAGCAGTACGGTGTGAGCCGCTCGGTGGTCCGCGAGGCCTTGCGCTCCTGCACCGCACTGGGCCTGACCCTCACGAAGACCGGGCGGGGCACGTTCGTCGTCGCCAACCACGTGGCCAAAGACCTGGTCCTCGGCCAATACTCCGCCCGTGACCTCACCGAGGCCCGGCCCCACATCGAGATTCCTGCCGCCGGGCTGGCCGCGGAACGCCGTTCGCCCGAGGAGCTGGACACCATGCGGGATATCGTCGACGCGATGGCCGCCGAGGACGACCCCGAAGTGTGGGTGGGCTTGGATTCGAGCTTCCACGCGCTGATCGCACGGGCCAGCCGGAACAAGGTGTTCGAAAACGTCGTCGCGGACATCCGCGAGGCCCTGTCGCATCAGTCCGAGACCCTGAACATGGTGGCGGATCGCCAGCAGGCTTCCGACGAGGAACACCGGCGCATCCTGTCCGCCATTGAGGCCGGCGACGCGGCCACGGCACGCATCACCATGAGCCAGCACCTCCACGCCGTCGGCGTGGCCCTCGACTCGATCCTCAATCCATGACGGCGAGCGGCCGGCCCTGGACCGAACCGGCCGATTCACCTGCGCCAGACACCACAGCAGCTTGACCTGCGACAACCACGACTGCCAAAGGACGCAATGATTTCACCTGCCCTCGCGCCTATCCCGACCCCGCCGGCTGCGGCCGGGCTCCCGCAGCACACCCCCCTCGCAGTCCAGACCCGCGACGGCGTGGTCGAGAGCGTCCACTACGGCTCGGCCATCGCCACCGCCGCGGACGGCCGCACCCTCCTGGCCGCCGGCGAGCCCCTCGCCGCGTTCTACCCGCGCTCCGCCCTGAAACCCCTGCAGGCCGTTGCCATGGTCCGCGCGGGCCTGGACCTTCCGGACGAGCTCCTCGCCCTCGCAGCCGCCAGCCACTCCGGCGCCGCCCCCCACCGCGACGGCGCCCGACGCATCCTGGACCTGCACGGCCTGGCCCCCGGAGACCTCGAGAACAGCACCGACCTGCCCTACGGCGCCCGCGAGCGCGAGGACTGGCTCGGCAGCGGAGGCCAGGCCACCCAACTGGCCCAAAACTGCTCCGGAAAGCATGCCGCGATGGCTGCCACCTGCGTCATCAACGGCTGGCCGGTCCGGGGATACCTGGACCCGGGCCACCCGTTGCAGCAGCTCGTGGCCCAGACCGTGGCCGAGCTCACCGGCGAGGAGCCGGAGCGCACCTCCACCGACGGCTGCGGCACGCCGCTCTTCGCCCTCACCCTGCGCGGCATGGCCCGCGCGTTCGGCAAACTGGCCGCAGCATCCGGGACCGGCGCGGAAGCCGCCGTCGCCGGCGCCATGCGCCGCCACCCCGAGATGGTGGCTGGCGAGGATCGGGACGTCACTGCGCTGATGCGCCTGGCCCCCGGTCTCCTGGCCAAGGACGGCTTCGAGGGAGTCCAGCTGGTGGGCCTGCCGGACGGCCGCGCCGTCGCCGTGAAGATCTCCGACGGCGGAGACCGCGCCCGGATGCCCGTTACCGTGCGGCTCCTGGCCGCGCTCGACGTCGACACCTCACCCCTGGCGCGCATCGCCGCCCTCCCCGTGCTGGGCGGCGGGCGGCCCGTCGGGCTGCTGCAGGCTACCGATTTCCTTGCTGCCGCCCACTCCCCCAACGACTCCGACGCCCTGTAAGGATATTCATGACTTCGATCGACGAAAGCGCACCGTTCCGCTCCGAACACGACCTCCTGGGCGACCGGGATGTTCCGGCGGACGCCTACTGGGGCGTCCACACCCTCCGGGCCGTGGAGAACTTCCCCATTACCGGTCAGCCGCTGTCCTCCAACATGTACCTGGTCCGCGGGCTGGCCGCCGTGAAACTGGCAGCCGCCCGGACCAACCACGAGCTCGGGCTGCTCGATGCCGTACGCGCCGGGGCCATCGAGGAGGCCTGCTCCGACGTCATGAACGGCAAGCTCAGCGAGCAGTTCGTGGTGGACGTCATCCAGGGCGGCGCCGGCACGTCGTCGAACATGAACGCCAACGAGGTGATCGCCAACCGGGCCCTGGAAGTCCTCGGCCACCCCAAGGGCGACTACGCGCGGCTGCACCCCAACGACCACGTCAACCTCAGCCAGTCCACCAACGACGTCTACCCCACCGCGGTCAAGCTCGGCACGATCTTCGCCGCCCGGGAGCTGCTGGAAGCGCTCACCGAGCTTGAGGACGCCTTCGCCGCCAAAGCCCTCGAATTCCGCACGGTGGTCAAGATGGGCCGCACGCAGCTGCAGGACGCGGTCCCCATGACCCTCGGCCAGGAATTCGGCACCTACGCCGTCACCATCGGCGAGGACCGGCTCCGCCTGGCCGAAGCCGACCTGTTGATCCACGAAATCAACCTCGGCGCCACTGCGATCGGCACCGGCCTGAACGCCCCGGCCGGGTACGCCGAGGCTGCCTGCCGGCACCTGGCCGAGATCACGGGCCTTCCGCTCGTCACGGCCGTGGACCTGATCGAGGCCACCCAGGACGTCGGCGCCTTTGTGCACCTCTCCGGCGTGCTGAAGCGGGTCGCCGTGAAACTGTCCAAGATCTGCAACGACCTCCGGCTGCTCTCCTCTGGCCCGCGTGCCGGACTCGGCGAAATAAACCTCCCCGCAGTGCAGTCCGGCTCCTCGATCATGCCCGGCAAGATCAACCCGGTGATCCCGGAGGTGGTCAGCCAGGTGGCCTACGAGGTCATCGGCAACGACGTCACCATCACCATGGCCGCCGAGGCAGGCCAGCTGCAGCTCAACGCCTTCGAACCGATCATTGTCCACAGCCTCCACAAGAGCATCTCCCACCTGGAAGCCGCCTGCCGCACCCTCACGGCCCGCTGCGTCCGGGGCATCACCGCCAACACCGAGCGGCTCCGCCTCACGGTGGAACAGTCAATCGGCCTCGTCACCGCCCTCAACCCGCACCTGGGCTATGCCACGGCCACTGCCATCGCGCAGGAGGCCCTCGCCACCGGCAAGGGCGTCGCGGAGCTCGTGCTCGAACACGGGCTCCTGACCGCCGAACAGCTTACCGAGCTCCTCAGCCCGCAGCGCCTGGCCAACCTGAGCAAGTAGCGCACCCTCGAACCCGAAGGACCCCCATGACTCATCCCGATACTGCCCGCGCCCAAAAACAGCCCGCCAACCAGCGGCCGGCCGTCACCGACCACACCATTCCGGCCCACGCCCATGCCACCGAGGCGGCGCTCCACGCCGAGGACCAGGGCTACCACAAGAGCCTGAAACCCCGGCAGGTCCAGATGATCGCGATCGGCGGCGCCATCGGCACCGGCCTGTTCATGGGCGCCGGAGGCCGTCTCGCCACTGCCGGACCGGCCCTGATCATCAGCTACGCCGTCTGCGGCTTCTTCGCCTTCATGATCCTGCGCGCCCTCGGCGAACTCGTGATGCACCGGCCGTCGTCGGGCTCGTTTGTGTCCTACGCTCGCGAATTCTTCGGCGAGAAGGCCGCATTCGTCACCGGCTGGCTGTACTGGCTGAACTGGGCCATGACCGCGATCGTGGACATCACCGCCGTCGCGCTTTACATGAACTTCTTCAAGAAGTACTGGGCGCCCATCGCCGACGTGCCGCAGTGGGCCTGGGCGCTGGCCGCCCTGATCCTGGTCCTGGCCCTGAACCTCATCAGTGTCAAGGTGTTCGGCGAGCTCGAATTCTGGTTCGCGCTCATCAAAGTGGTGGCGCTGGTGTCCTTCCTGCTCGTGGGCATCTACTTCGTCATCTTCGGCACACCGGTCGCCGGCCATGAGGTTGGCTTCAGCCTGATCGCGGACAACGGGGGCCTGTTTCCCAACGGCCTGCTGCCGGCAGTCGTGGTGATGCAGGGCGTGGTGTTCGCCTACGCCTCGATCGAGCTGATCGGCACCGCCGCCGGCGAGACGGAAAACCCGGAGAAGATCATGCCGCGGGCCATCAACACGGTGATCGTGCGCATCGCGGTATTCTACGTCGGCTCGCTTGTCCTGCTCTCGCTGCTGCTGCCCTACGGCTCCTACAAGGCCGGCGAAAGCCCGTTCGTGACGTTCTTCGGGTCCATCGGGGTGGACGGCGTGGACGCCATCATGAACCTCGTGGTCCTTACCGCGGCATTGTCCTCGCTCAACGCCGGCCTCTACTCCACCGGCCGGATCATGCGCTCCATGTCCATGTCGGGTTCTGCACCGAAATTCGCCGCCCGGATGAACAAGTCCGGTGTCCCCTACGGCGGTATCGCCCTGACCGCCGGCGTGGCGGTCCTGGGCGTCATCCTGAACGCCTTGGTTCCCGCCGAGGCCTTCGAAATCGTCCTGAACGTCGCGTCGCTGGGCATCATCAGCACCTGGGCCATGATCGTCCTGTGTCAGATGCAGCTGGCCCGGCTCGCAGCCCGCGGGGAACTGCGCCGGCCCTCCTTCCGGATGCCTGGCGCACCCGTCACCGGCTGGATCACGCTGGCCTTCCTCCTGGCGGTGCTGGTCCTCATGGCGTTCGACTCTCCGGTAGGAACGTGGACCATCGCGTCCCTCGTCGTCATCATCCCGCTCCTGATGCTCGGCTGGCGCCTCTGCCGGCACCGCATCCTGGAAATCGCGGCTGTCCGTGACGGCTTCACCGGCCCGTACCCGCTCGTGGCCAACAGGCCAGCTGCCGGATCGCAGGCCAGCAAATAGAACCTGGCCCGCCCGCCCGCCCGCCCGCCGGGCTCGCCAGGTGGGCGGGTGTCGGCGTAATGCAACGCCGTCGCAACCTCTCGGAGATGCGGTTCGCATAAGCTCAACGGACAAGCTCACACCGGCTCAGCGACGAACCACACGGGAGACACTTCATGACCAATTGGCGGATCAGGGACTTCCACTCGGCCGATCTTGACGGCATCCTGCACCTCTGGGAGTCCCTGAAGGAATCGAACGTGGAGCCCGTCTACGCGCTCTCCGAGGTCCTGGCCTCGTGCGAAAAAGACCACGCCGTCGTGGCGGTGCAGGGCGAACAGGTGGTGGGAGCCGCCGTCGGACGCGCCGCGCACGACCAGGGCTGGATCGTCTTCCTGGCCACGCTGCCCGAGTTCCGGGGCCGCGGGATCGGCACCTCGCTGCTGGCCGCCGTCGAAAACCGGATGGCCCCCCACGGGCTCAACAAGCTCTCCGCGCTCATGCCGGAATCCGAAACCCGGGTGGAGGCGTTCCTGGGCCGCGGGTTCGTGCTGAAGAAAAACCTGCGCTACTTTGAGCGAAGGATCCCGGTCCAGCGGCAGGAACTGGAACCGCTCAGCCAGCTTGGCGGCCGCATCCTGGCCCGCGACCTGTGGGAGAACGTGGCCGGCATGCGCCGGGAAAAGGAACTGCTGGAACGCCGGCTGGTCCTGCCGCTGGCGGAGGCCGACCTCGCCGACGAATACGGCGTGGTCCCGCCGCGCGCCGTCGTCCTCTTTGGTCCGCCCGGTACCGGCAAGACGACGTTTGCCAAGGCGATCGCGTCCCGGCTGGAGTGGCCGTTCGTGGAGGTCTTCCCCTCCCGGCTGGCCTCCGATCCCAAGGGACTGGCCGGGGCGCTGCGCGAAACGTTCCTGGAGATCGCCGAGCTGGAGCACGCCGTGGTCTTCATCGACGAGGTCGAGGAGATCGCCGCACAGCGGTCGGGCGAACCGCCGTCGCCCCTGCAGGGTGTCACCAACGAGCTCCTCAAGATCATCCCCGCCTTCCGCGAACAGCCCGGCCGGCTCCTGGTCTGCGCCACCAACTTCATCCGCGCCCTGGATTCGGCCTTCCTGCGGCACGGCCGGTTCGACTACGTCATCCCGATCGGCCTGCCGGACCGGCAGGCCCGTGAGGCCATGTGGCAGCGCTTCATTCCCGCCGCGGTGGTGGACGACGTCGACGTCGAGCTCCTGGTGGACCGCACCGAGGGCTTCTCCCCCGCGGACATTGAGTACGCGGCACGGAGCGCCTCCCAGCGGGCGTTGGAAAAAGCGGTGTACGACGACGACGGGTCCGCATCCGGGGGCGATCCCGGCACCCGAGCCGCTGTCCGCAAGGGCCCCTCCACCCAGGACTATCTCGATGCTATCCGGGACACCCGGACGACGGTCAGCGACGAGGTGCACCAGGACTTCCTCGAGGACATCGAAGCCCTGGGCCGGGTGTAGCGCGGCGCAACCAAAGCAACGCGGGGTCAGATACGGCCCATGTTCTGGTCCGGGATGGGCGCTAAGTGACCCCGCGTTGCAGTCAGCGCCGAGCAATCAGTGCCTAGCAGTCGGTGCCTAGTGGAGGCAGCATGATCCTGTTTCTGACGATCGTCAGCGGCGCGGCCTGGACGGCGGTGTACGTCGATGCCATCCGGATCGGCTTCCGCGACCGCAGCTACGCCATTCCAGCCGCCGCCCTGGCGTTGAACTTCGCCTGGGAGGTCCTTTACGCGTCCCGCGCCGTCGCCACCGGAATATCGACCCAAGGCGTCTTCAACATCGTGTGGGGGCTGGCCGACGTCGCGGTCGTCATCACCTTCGTGAAGTTCGGCAGGGCGGAGCTGCCGTCCTGGGTGAGCCGCAGGCTGTTCCTGGGCTGGGCGCTGCTGCTGGCCCTGACGGCTTTCACGGTGCAGTGGCTGTTCGTGGTGGAATTCGGCTGGACGGACGCCTCCCGATATTCGGCATTCCTGCAGAACCTGCTCATGTCCGGGCTGTTCATCGCGATGTTCGCGGCCCGCGCCGGAACCCGCGGACAGTCCCTGTTGATCGGCGTAGCCAAGTGGATCGGCACGCTGGCGCCCACGGTGGCCTTCGGCTGGTTGGGGGGATCGCCGCTGATCCTGGGCCTCGGCGGCCTCTGCAGCATCTTCGATCTGGCCTATATCGGGCTTCTCCTGCGGGCCCGCCGCCCCCTGGTCCCGGCGGGGACACAACTGTCCGGCCGGTGACCTTCGGCCCTTTCCGGCGCCCCCGGCACGTGCCAGAGTGGCGGGCATGGCCATCGACGCTGTCGTCAACACCCTGTGTGGCACGCTGCGCGGCGCGGAGGCCGACGGCGTCCGCACCTTCCTGGGCGTCCCCTACGCGGCACCGCCGACCGGACCGAACCGGCTCATGCCGCCGCAGCCGGTGGAGCCCTGGACTGGTGTCAGGGATGCCACGGAGTACGGGGCGGCGCCTCCCCAGGTTGCTCCGCCGGTCAGCGCGGGGTCCGATTGGGACACCGGCCTCACCGGCGACGACTGCCTGAATCTCAACATCTGGGCCCCCGTTCCCCGGGCAGCCACAGCCGGCACGTCCGGTGCAGGACGCCCGGTGATGATCTGGATCCAGGGCGGTGCCTTCGAAGTCGGCTCGACGGCGGCCTACGACGGCCGGAACTTCGCCCGGGACGGCGTCGTCTGCGTGGTGATCAACTGGCGGGTGGGCGCCGACGGATTCCTCTATCTCAACGACGGGCACGCCAATGTGGGCCTCCTCGACCAGGTCGCGGCCCTGGAGTGGGTCCGGGACAATATCGCGGACTTCGGCGGCGACCCGGGAAACGTCACCATCTTTGGCGAGTCGGCCGGGGCGATGAGCATCGGCGTCCTGCTCTCCATGCCCCGGGCCGCGGGCTTGTTCCGGCGGGCCATCCTGCAGAGCGGTGCGGCCCACCACGTCATCCCGGCCCCGGCCGCCGAACGGATCGGACGCTCCCTGGCCGAGAAACTCGGTGTTCCGCAGACCCGCGAGGCGATCGCGGCTGTCCCGATCAAACGGCTCCTGACAGCGCAGACAGAGCTTAAGGCTGAGCTGCTGGCGCACCCGGACCCCGAGCATTGGGGCCGCGACGTGGTGGCCAGCCTGATGCCCTGGCAGCCGGTGATCGACGGTGACGTCATTCCGCGCCGTCCGATTGACCGGATCGCCGCGGGCGCCGGCGCCCACGTTGACGTGATCGTCGGGACGAATACCGAGGACTGGAAACTCTTCCTGGCCATCACCGGCGTGCTTGCCGGCGTTACAGAGGAGAACCTGAGCGGCACGGACAGCATCGAGGGGTTTCCGCCGCCGGCCGCCTATGGCCTTCCGGTCCGCACTGCGGTCGATGCGTATCGCGACCACTACCCCGGTGCCACGCCCGGCGACCTTCTGGCGGCGATGCAGACGGACTGGTGGGTGCGAATCCCGGCGCTGCGCCTGGCGGAGGCCCATGCGAATGCAGCCCGGGACACCGGCGCGGGAACCTACATGTACGAATTCGCCTGGGCCGCGCCGGGCCTCGGCGCGGTCCACGCCCTGGAAGTGCCGTTCGTCTTTGACACCCTGGACACGACGGCCCGGCTGTTCGGGCCGCTCCTGGGCGAGAATCCCCCGCAGGAACTGGCGGATTCCCTGCACGCGGCCTGGGTGTCCTTTGCGACCAGCGGGGACCCGGGCTGGCCGGAATATGAACCCGCGCGCAGGGCCACCATGCGTTTCGGTGCCGCCCCGGGGGTAGTGAATGACCCCAGGGGCTGGGAACGCGCGCTCTGGGACGGCCTCCGTTAGTCGGTCAGTCCCTGGGACTCGGCGCCACTCTGCCGGCCGCCGTCGCCATGCCGGGCGTCGGCCGTTTCTCCGGCGTCGTCGTAGGAGAGGTTCTCGTAGTCGGTCTCGTCCGCCTCGTCGAGCATGTCGTCCAGTTCCTGGAGCAGCGACTGGTTGATCCGGGTCAGGATCTTGCGGGTCTCCTCGACAGGGACGGCGGCATAGAGCACAGGGCGGGCCTCGTCGTAGCGGGTGACCGGCGGCTTGTCCGGCCACTTCTCCGCAAGCGCCTTCACGCGTTCGGGCAACGAATTGTGCGCGTTGTCGGCAATCTTCACGAGCGTGGCGTCATGGTCTTCGGCGATATAGCGGATGCCCGCCTGATAGTCGTCCGGGTTCTCGTGGAAGCGTTTCGTGACCCGCTCGATAATGTCGGCGGCCCGCTCGGAGACTCCCATGTCCAGCAGCGCCTGACGCGTCATCGGGGTGTCCTCGGCAATGTCGTGGAGGTACCCGGCGATCCGGATGTCGTCGTCGAAGTCCGCCAGGGCATCCCCCACGGCGAGTACATGTTCCCGGTAAGGCCGCTTGAGTTTGTCCTTTTGGCGGTTGTGGGCCACTTCGGCCAGGACTTTGGCGGTCTCGACGGTGAAGCGTGGCTGGGGGTGCGCGGGCTCGGTCATGATTCCAGCCTACGCGCCGCGGCTGCCCGTTCGGGGCCGGGCGCTCGTTCCCGGGTGCACCCCCGGCATCCCGGGCCACACCCAGGGCTCCCTCGGCAGGTTGGCGGGATCGAAAACAGCAAGGGCATGCTCGAGATGACCGGCGGGAAGCCCGACCGACGCCAGGAGCGCGTCCCGGACCGCGTCCGCATTCACGCCGGCCAGCGCCAGGTCCGTGAGCGTGACCGCACCGTCCCGCTTGGCCAGCCGGGCGCCGTCGGCGTTCAGCACGAGCGGCACATGCGCATATTCCGGAACAGGCATATTCAGTAGGGCCGCCAAGTAAGCCTGCCGCGGCGTGGAAGGCAGCAGATCGTCGCCGCGGACCACCTGGTCGATGCCCTGCGCGGCATCGTCCACCACCACGGCCAGGTTGTAGGCGGTCACGCCGTCGTTGCGCCGGAGCACGAAGTCGTCCACCACGCCGGTGTAGCTGCCGTGGAGCACGTCCCGCACGGTCGCCTCAGCCACGTCGGCGCGGAGCCGGATGGCCGCCGGGCGGACGGCCCGCTTGGCCTCGCGCTCGGCGTTGCTGAGGTTGCGGCAGGTTCCCGGGTAGGCGCCCTGGGGGGCATGCGGCGCGGACGGGGCCTCCTGGATTTCGCGGCGGGTGCAGAAGCACTCGTAGGTCAGTCCGGCTGCCGTCAGCTGCGTGATGGCCGCGGTGTACAGTTGCCCGCGGTCCGTCTGGCGCACGACGCCGCCGTCCCAGTCCACGCCGATCGCCGTCAGACCTCGGAGCTGCTCGGCCTCGGCCCCGGCCCGGGCACGGTCCAGGTCCTCCACGCGCATCAGGAACCGCCGCCCGGTGGACCGGGCGAAGAGCCAGGCCAGGATGGCGGTCCGGAGGTTGCCCACGTGGAGTTCGCCGGAAGGGCTGGGGGCGAAGCGGCCGGCTGAGGTCATGGGACCAGCCTATGGCAGCACAAGAGCCCCTCAGCTACCGATGACTTCGGGAATCCGACGTCGGTGGCTCAGGGGCTCTTGCCGCGTGGTGGCGCGTTGTGCGGAATGACGATGCGTGAACAAGAGTCAGTCAGCGGCGGGTTCCTTGCGGGAGCCTTATCCGGGGTCCGGGTGGTGTGCCGGGGTGTCCGTAGCCTTCGGG
Source organism: Arthrobacter sp. YAF34 (assembly GCF_052113245.1). Taxonomy (NCBI): domain Bacteria; kingdom Bacillati; phylum Actinomycetota; class Actinomycetes; order Micrococcales; family Micrococcaceae; genus Arthrobacter; species Arthrobacter sp. YAF34. The sequence goes on along the minus strand of NZ_JBFRCV010000015.1, from coordinate 98,665 downwards.
ATCGCGGCGGTGGCCTCGTCCCCTTTGTTGTCACCATTTGAGCAGAAGACCTACAGTTGGTGCAACGGACAGTGGATGGACTGGTCAATCTGATCAACTTCATTCGGGGCGACGAACAGGGAGTGATCATTTTGCAGGAGCTTGACGCGACGGACCGGCGGATCCTCGCCGCACTCGACGAGGATCCGCGCGTGCCGGTCATGGTGCTGGCACAGAAGCTGGGCCTGGCCCGCGGCACGGTCCAGTCCCGCCTCGAGCGGATGTCGGCGTCGGGGGCACTGCGCCCGAACAGCAGCCGGGTCCTGCCGGCAGCCCTGGGGCGCGGCGTGGCGGCCGCCGTGAGCGCGGAACTGGACCAGAGCCATCTCAACGAGGCGATCGCCGCCCTGCGCAATATCCCGGAAGTCCTTGAATGCCATGCCCCTGCCGGCGACACCGACCTCCTGATCCGGGTGGTGGCCACGAGCCCCGATGACCTCTACCGCGTGTCCGAGGAAATCCGGCTGTGTCCCGGGATCGTCCGGACCTCGACGAGCATGTTCCTGCGCGAGGTTATCCCCTACCGGACCACGGGACTGCTGGGCGCCTAGTGTCGCCGCGCCCCCGGCTCCCGGGGTTCTAGGGCCGGCAGGCGGCCCCGCCCCCGCCTCAGACCGGCGGCCCGGCGTTGGATTTCAGATTCTTCATGACCAAGGTGGACGTCAGGCGTTCGACGCCGGGCAGGGAGGTCAGTTCGCTGTCGTAGAAGCGCTGGTAGGAGGGAAGATCCTCCGCGATGACCTTGAGCAGATAGTCCGGCGAACCAAAGAGCCGCTGGGCCTCCACGATATTGGGGTTGTCCGCCACCCGGTTCTCGAAGATCTCCATCGTGGAACGGTCCACCTGGCGCAGCGTCACAAACACGATCGCCTCGAAGCCGAGGCCAACGGCGGCGGGGTCAATGTCCGCCCGGTAACCCCGGATGATTCCGGCCGCCTCGAGATCCCGCAGCCGGCGATGGCACGGAGCCACCGTCAACCCGACCTTCGCCGCCAAGGCCGTGGCGGTCATGCGCCCATCGGTTTGGAGGTGGCGCAAAATATTCCTGTCAATATGGTCAATCACGCAATGATCTTACCCGTAATAGGTGATTCTCCGGTAAATAGGCGAACACTTATGGGGCGATTTTGCCTAGAGTTTTCCCTGTACCCACCACGAGGTGCCGCACCCCTGGAGCCCGCCGTGAACCCCCAGCTTTTCCTCGCTTTCCTGATTGTCGCCGTCGCCTTGGCATGCACCCCGGGGGTCGACTGGGCCTATTCGATCGCCGCCGGGCTGCGCCAGCGCAGCTTCGCTCCCGCAGTCGCCGGGCTGTGCGGCGGCTACGCCCTCCACACGGCGCTCCTGGTGCTGGGCCTGGCCGCACTGCTGGCCGGGATGCCCGGCGTGCTCGGCTGGCTGACGGCCGCGGGCGCCCTCTACCTGCTGTGGCTGGGCTTCAGCACCCTAAGGTCCTGGCGGGGCGCCAGCTTCAGTGCGGATGCTCCCTCGGCGGCGCCGAAGAGCCAGCTCCGGGCCTTCCTTCAGGGCATGGGCATCAGCGGGATCAACCCCAAGGGCCTGCTGTTCTTCGTGGCCCTGGTGCCGCAGTTCGTCAGCCCGGACGCCGCACTGCCGGTCCCGGTCCAATCCGGGCTGCTCGGACTGACGTTCGTCCTGCTGGTGGCGGTCATCTACAGCTGTGTGGCACTCCTGGCCCGGAAATTGCTGCATGCCAGGCCGGGCGCCGCCCGCCACGTGACACTGGCCAGCGGCATCGTCATGCTGATCCTGGGCGCGGCGCTGCTCGCGGAGCAGATCGTGCCCGCCGTCAGCGCGGCCGTGTCCCGCTCCTAGACCGGCGAATCCGGGAGACGGCTACTTGCGCTGCATGTACCACTCGGTGAACGACGACGCGCGGCCGTCCGCGGTCAACTGGATGATCCACAGATTGTCATAGCTCCGGCTATTGCCGCGGTACGTGGTCAGGCCCTGCACAAATGTCCGGCCGCCGTCGACGCCCAGGAGCTTCCACTCAAACGTCCAGTCATCCGGCTCATCGCGCCCGGCAAGCCAGTGCTCCACGATGTCCTCCCGGCCCCGCCACGGTTCGGGTTCCTGGGGGCTGGTCGCATAGATGGCGTCCTCGGTGAACAGCGCCCTGATGTCCTCAGGATCGTTCGTCGTCCACGCCGTGATGTAGTGCTGCATCCAGCGCTCCACCGCATCTCTCATGCCTTGTTTGTACTCCCCGCCCCGGGGGCCCGCAAGGGTAGTGAATACGTGGCTTCGGCCGCCCTTTCCACTGGCTACGCCGCGGGATACTCTCAGTCCTCTTCAGCGCGCCCGTACTCGCGGTCCCAGAGTTCGTGCATCTCCGCATCCTTCCGGATGGCCTTCACCGCCTCCACCTCTGCCGGTTTCCGCCGCTGCCATTCCCGGGACCCAAGGGTCTTGCGGCCCGCGTCGAGGAGGAGCAGGGCCCGGTCGGTCAGGGCGTCGCCGCGTAACGTGAAATCCGTCTTCCGGCGCCGCAGGACCTCTTGCAGGGCCGTACGGGCGGCGCTGTAGGCTCCGAGTTTGCGCAGCGACCGGGCGCGGACCAGCAACAGGGCAGCAGCCAGGTCGTCCGCGTTCAGCAGCCCCTCGGTGTCCGCCACGACGTCGACATCGCGTCCCAGCTCGGCCGCAAGTGAACAGCGGGCCAGTGCCAGCGGCAGCGAAGGCGGCAGGCCGGCGAGGGCCGCAAGCGCCGCCTCCGCATGGCCGGTCTCGCGCAGGGAATGCGACAAGGCCAGAAACACGGCCTCCTCGCTGAAGAGAACGGGAACCTCAATCCGCTCGGCCACCTCCACCCGGGTGACGACCCCGGCCAGGTACACGGACGCATAGCGGTTGGCGGCGGCGTCGTTCCGAAGGCTCAGGCCGTGCTGCAGGAGCTCGGAGGCACGCAGGTGCCCGCCATGGGCGTAGGCCAGCAGCCCGGCCATGAGGTAGCAGAGGCCCGCCCAGCCGGGATACGTGCGGGCCAGGGTGATCAGCGGATCCGGATCGGTGCTCCCGAAGATGGCGGCGTGCACGGCTTTGGCAGTCTTGCCGGCCGCGCGGCCGCCACCGACTTTGCCCAGGCGGGGCACCCCGCCCTCGGCGACCAGCGTCCCGGGAGCCCGGCCTGCGATGAGTCCGGTCACCACCCCGCCGACGTTGCCGGCGAGGCCGCGGACGGGCGTCCGGACCACGGCTTTGCGGAACGGCGTCAGGTCGCGGGTGTCCGTGTACGGCCGGCGCTGGTCCCCGGACCGGCCGGCTGGGATATGGGGGGCGGATTCGCCAAGTTCGGCGCTCATTCCCTCATGGTAGTTGGCCCGGCGGGGCGCTGCTAGGCGGCCGAGGCCACCCAGAGGCCGATCACCCAGGTACTCGCGGCGAGGCACGCGAGGCCGAATTCCGCGATCATGCCTAGTCCGGTGGCCTTCACCGCGGCCCAGCTGGAGGTCACTGCGGTGCTGAACGCCCGCGTGCGCTGCAGCTCGCTGAGCAGGAGTCCGGCAGCGAAGCCGACCAAGAGCCCCACCACGGGGATGATGAACATCCCGGCCACGCCCAGCACCAGCCCCGCCGCGACGGACCGGCTTGGGATGCTGTGCTGCTTGAGTTTCCGGCCGGTCATTACGGCGCCGGCGGCCATGCCGGCCAGGAGGAACACCATGCCAATTCCGAAGACCACCCAGCCCGTGGCTCCTGCACCGCCCCACAGCGCCAAGCAAGCAGGCCCAGCCCGATCAGGATGCTGCCGGGAAGGACGGGGATGATGGTCCCGGCCACACCCACCAGAATGGCGACGCCGCAGAGCACGGTCACGACGGTCTCGGGGTTCATGGCCCCAGTCTAGGCCGGGAATGTACGGCGGCGGCGGCGCTCCCCCCAAAGAAGCGCCGCCGCCGTGTACCGCAGAGTGCGCGGGCCTACTCGGCTTCGGCCGCCGCGGCGACCGCCGCGGAGACCGCCGGGGCCACCCGGGGGTCCAGCGGGCTGGGCACGATGTAGTCAGCCGAAAGTTCGTCCTCGGCCAGTTCGGCGATGGCCCGGGCCGCGGCCAGCTTCATGGCCGGCGTGATCCGGCGGGCGCCGGCGTCGAGGGCGCCGCGGAAGATGCCGGGGAAGGCCAGGACGTTGTTGATCTGGTTCGGGAAGTCGCTGCGGCCGGTGGCGACCACTGCGGCGTACTTGCTGGCGACCTCCGGCAGGACTTCCGGGTCCGGGTTGGACAGGGCGAACACGATCGAACTGTGGTTCATCAGCTTCAAGTGCTCCTCGTCCAGCTTGGAGGAGGAGACACCGACGAACACGTCGGCGCCGAGCAGCGCTTCGCCCGGTCCGCCGGTCACCCCGCGCGGGTTGCTGCGCGCGGCGAGTTGGGCCTTCTTGCTGGCCGGATCGGCGGCAATGTCAGCGCGGTCCTTGCTGATGGTGCCGCGGGAGTCCAGGAGGACGACGTCGCTGATTCCGGCCGTCAGCAGGATTTCGGCGACGGCGATCCCGGCCGCCCCGGCACCGGAGACCACCACGCGCAGGCTTCCGAGCGTCCGGCCGGTCACCTTGGCGGCGTTGGTCAGGGCGGCGAGGACCACGACGGCGGTGCCGTGCTGGTCATCGTGCATGACCGGGCAGTCCAGGGCCTCAATGAGTTTTTCCTCGAGTTCGAAGCAGCGGGGCGCGGCGATGTCCTCGAGGTTGACGGCGCCGAAGCTGGGGCGCAGCCGGACGAGCGTCTCGACGATAGCGTCGACGTCGGTCGTGTTGAGGACCAACGGGATGGAGTCCAGCTCTCCGAAGGCCTTGAACAGCGCGGACTTGCCCTCCATCACGGGCAGCGAGGCGCTGGCGCCGATGTTGCCCAGGCCCAGCACGGCCGTGCCGTCGCTGACGACAACCACCAGGCGCTGGGCCCACGTGAGCGTCTTGGCGAGCTCGGGATTGGCGTGGATGGCCCGGCTGACCTGGGCGACACCGGGCGTGTAGGCGATGGAGAGGTCACGCTTGCTGGCGAGCGGGACGCTGCTGGAAATCGAAAGCTTGCCGCCCTGGTGGGATGCGAAAATTTCCTCGTCGCTGAGCGCGGCAACCGCCTCAGCCGGGGAAGTGGAATCGGCGGGAATGATCGTTTCAATGGACACGTCGTTGTCTCCTTGGACTCACCGTGGGCGCACGGCTCTTGGAAGCTCGAGCATGAGGATGCTCAAGTTGGTCTGGCGGGGGCGCCGGCGGCGACCAGAGGTGGCGGTCGCCGAAGGTGCCCCGGAGTTGCTGGCATCAGCCGCCTCCGGTCCAGCAATCGTAAACAGGGGGCCGTGCCGGTTTTTCCGGGCAGGAGAGGGAAAACCCCTGGGTGAAACGTTTCCCCACGTCACGAAGTGACCCAGATCACTCGCGTAGCCGGGTTTTCGGCCTCATTGGTCTAGACCGGTTACGCGGCCTGCCGGGCGCGCTGCAGGAGCGAACAGGCCTTCTTGAGGTCCTCCTCGGCTTCGAAGAGGGACAGCCTGCGGCACCGGACGGCCTGGACCAGGCCGGTCACCGTCAGCAGCAGGACCCGGGCGACGGCAGCATCCCCGCACGCCGCCGTCACGGCCTTCTCGGCCGTCGCGTCGATTTCGCGGAGCAGCCGGGTGGTGTCGGTGTCCTTGACGTAGACCGCCCGGTTCAGGCACTGCTCCACGGCCGGCTGCATGAGGCGCATATGGAAGATCTCCATCACCACGCCCGCGAGGGCCTGGGCGGCAACCTTTCCCTCGGCCGGCGAGCTCCCCGCGAGCAGCTCGCCCAGCTGCTTGCGGTACAGCGCCAGGACCAGCTGGGTGGCCGAGGGGAAGTAGCGGTACAGCGTCCCCAGCGGAACATCCGCCTTGGCCGCCACTTCGGAAAGGACCACGGAGTCCAGGCCCTTGCGGGCAAACCCGGCGGCTTCTTCCAGGATCCGCACATAGCGGAGCCGTTGGCGGGGCAGGGTGGGAGGAGGGGCCATCGGTGGAAGATCTGAGTGAAAGTCAGGCATCAGCAGCGTTCCGGGGTCGTTTTTCTCGGCAGCGGGGAGCGTTCCGCCCACAGCGCTGCCGCGGCAATTGCCGTCCACTATACGCCACGGAACCGGGCGTCCCGCCAGTCAAACGGGGGCGGACGGGGGCGCCGGAACGAGACGGGCCGGGCTCAGTCCACACCCTTGATTTTCACCACGAACACGGCACCGAGAAGCCCGATCACGGCCGCCGCAACGTACAGCGCAACGTAGCCGCCCCACAGAGTCACGAAGGGAAACGCGATGAGCGGCGCGAGCACTTGCGGCAGCGAGTTGGCGATGTTGATGACGCCGAGATCCTTGCCCCGGTTGAGGGCCGTGGGAAGCACCTCCGTGATGAGGGCAAAGTCGACCGCAAGGTAGCAGCCGAAGCCGATCCCCAGCACAGACGCCCCGATCAGGGCCCCGGTCCAGGTCGGCGCGAAGGCAAGAATGAGCGAGGCCGCGGCGATCACGGCGGAGGAAATGATGACGAGCGGCTTCCGGCGGCCCAGGCGATCGCTCAGCCGGCCGCCGACGACGCTGGTGATGATCACCATGACCGCGTACAGGCCCGTCAGGATCAGCACGCCGAACTCGGGTTCGATGCCTTGGGTTTCGCGGACCCGGACGGCGTCGTTGAGGAAGAACAGCAGGTACAGGGTGATCATGTGGTTGCCGATGTTCACCAGCAGGCGCGTCAGCCAGGCCCAGGCAAAATCCGGGTGGCGGACCGGGGATATCCAAAAGCCCCGCAGAAAGCTGGCCGCGCTCAGGGGCGGACGCGCCTGCGCGGGCAGCGGGACGTCGTCGTTCTTGACGTAATAGAGCACGACGCCGGCGAGCAGCGCGGCCGCGCCGACGAGGTACCCCGCGACGAAGTTTCCGGCGACGGTGGCGGCGATCACCGCACCGGCAAGGATTCCCGCTGTCTGGCCCATTGCGGCGAGTCCCCCGACCGTGCCGCGCTGGGGCACGGGCACCCTGTCCGGGATCGCCGCGGTGATGGCCGCGTAGGCGCCGTTGCAGCCGGCCTGGACCAGGCACCAGAGCAGCGTCATCACGGCGACACTCGGGGCGCCCGCCAGCGCGATCAGCGCCGCGGCGCCCAGTACGGCGCCGAACAGCACCCACGGCACCCGGCGGCCCCGGCGCGAGGTGGTCCGGTCACTGAACGCCCCGAAGAGGGGGTTGGCGACGAGGGAGACGGCCGCCCCCGCCCCCGTCACGAGCGCCAGGATGGCTTCCTTGTCCGGTTCGCTGAAGGCTGCCGCCTGCTGACCCAGGAGAACTTGGAGGGGACCGAAGAACGCCGCGTTGATACCGACGTTGACCATGACCACCCCGGCGGTCCAGACGGGCCGGACACGGCGCTCGGGCTCGGCGAGGGCCGGCGCGGTGGTATCGGACATGCTCATGGCTCCCCCTGGAACTGATGATCAAGCGTATGTATCAGTGCGGTGCCAGACTACCGGGACTCGGCGGATCCGTTCGGAATGTGCGAGTCTCGGGGATGACCCTTCCGCCACCTGACCCCTCAGCCACAAAAGAAGGAGCTCCCGTGACCGCCTCCGCCGTCAATACCGCAGACCTTTACGATGAGCGCGGCTCGGAGCTCGACTCCGTGTCCCTGCAGTTCCAGTCCCTGGGCGGCCGCACCCACTTCAGCGGCCCGGTGCGGACCATCCAGTGCTTCGAGGACAACGCGCTGGTCAAGTCCGTGCTGGCCACGGCCGGCCGCGGCTCCGTCCTGGTGGTCGACGGCGGCGGCTCCCTCCGCTCGGCGCTGATGGGGGACATGATTGCGGCGAGCGCCGTCGCGAACGGCTGGGCCGGCGTCGTCATCAATGGCGCCATCCGGGACCGGCTTGCCGTCGCGGCGCTGCCGTTGGGAGTCAAGGCGCTGGGCAGCAACCCGCGCAAGAGCCCCAAGGAAGGCGCCGGGGCAATCGACGTGCCGCTGGAGATCGACGGCGTCACCATCCGTCCCGGCGCGATGATCTGGTGCGATCCGGACGGGATCCTCGTGGAACGCTGAGGACTTTGTTCTCCGGACGGTAGAAGCGGGAACAAATGAACCAGTAACATAGTTACTGAAAGCAACTATTAGCTTAATCCCCCCACTTCCCCTTGGAGCAGTCATGTCCAAAACCACCTCCGTGCGCGCCGCGGGAGAGGTCCTGACCCATCGTCAGACCATCACCGTCATGGTCGGACTCATGCTCGGCATGTTCCTGTCATCGCTGGACCAGACGATCGTGTCCACCTCGATCTATACGATCGCCAACGACCTCGACGGCTTGTCGCTGCAGGCCTGGGCCACCACGGCCTACCTGATCACCTCCACGGTGAGCACGCCGCTCTACGGCAAGCTCAGCGACATCTTCGGACGCCGCCCGCTGTACCTCATCGCCATCCTGATCTTCCTCGCCGGCTCGCTGTACGCCGGCTCGGTCCACTCCATGACCGAACTCGCAATCGCCCGCGGCATCCAGGGCATGGGCGCCGGCGGCCTCCTGGCCCTCGCCCTGACCATCATCGGCGACATCGTGGCGCTCAAGGACCGCGCCAAGTACCAGGGCTACTTCATGTCGGTCTTCGGCGTCTCCTCGGTGCTGGGCCCGGTGATCGGCGGCGCCTTCGCAGGCACCGAGACCATCCTCGGAATCGACGGCTGGCGCTGGGTGTTCCTCATCAACATCCCGATCGGCCTCGCGGCCCTCGCCGTGGTGTTCATGTACCTGCACCTGCCCGCCAAGCACGTCAAGCAGAAGATCGACTACTGGGGAGCCGCGGCCATCACGCTGGCGATCGTTCCCCTCCTCCTCGTCGCCGAGCAGGGCCGCAGCTGGGGCTGGAGCTCCACCAACTCCTACATCTGCTACGGGCTGGGCGTCGTGGGCATCATCGCGTTCCTGCTGGCCGAACGGCATGCGGCCGACTACGCGCTGATCCCGCTGCGGCTGTTCCGGAACACCACTTTCGGCCTGTCCTCGCTGTTGAACTTCATCATCGGCATTGGCATGTTCGGCGCCATCGCCATGCTTCCCATGTACCTGCAGCTGGTCAAGGGCCTGACCCCCACCGAGGCCGGCCTCATGATGATCACCTTCACGGTGGGCATCCTCACCGGCTCCATCACGGCCGGCCGGACCATTTCCGCGTCGGGCACGTACCGGATCTTCCCGATCCTGGGCACCGCGGTCCTGACCGCGGCCGCCATCGTCATGGGCCTCTCGCTTGGCGTCGACACGCCGCTGTGGGTCCCGGGCGTCATCGCGGTCTTCTTCGGCCTCGGCCTGGGCTTCTGCATGCAGCCGCTGACGCTGGCCATGCAGGTCTCCGTTCCCTCGAAGGACATGGGCGTGGGCACCTCCTCCGCCGCGTTCTTCCGCTCCATGGGCGGCGCCGTTGGAACGGCCGTGTTCATCTCGATGCTCTTCAGCCTCGCCGCGGACAAAATCGCCACCGGCATGAAGGACGCCGTGCAGAACGCGGACTACCTCAAGGTGCTCAAGGATCCCGCCGTGGCCGCCGACCCGGCCAACGCCAAGCTGTACGACTTCTTTAAGAACGGCGCCAGCAACGACTCGCTGAACGACACCAGCTGGCTGCACACCGCCAACCCGACGCTGACCCGCCCCATCATCGAGGGCTTCGCGCAGTCGATCGACGCCGTCATGCTCACGGCCGCCGTACTCACCGGCATCGCCTTCCTGATCACCTTCGCCCTGCCGAACAAGAAGCTCACCGACCCGAAGACGATCGCCCGGGAAAGTGCCGCGGCCGCGGCCCACTAAGAACCCGCCCACTCCGCGTCACGGCAGGCAGTCTTTTGGACTGCCTGCCGTTGCTGTCTGCCGCAAAACCGGACTCCGGGGAGGGGCCCGACGTCGAAAGTCTGTTCCGCGTGACGCCGTCGGCTCCGCGACGGGGCGCCTGCTTTGCGGCCGTTGGCGGCCGCCCAACAGAGTGTAAGTTTTCTCTCACTTTCCGGCCCTGTGACAAACGCCGCACTGCGTCCGGTGTAAGACTGGGTAGTTGCGGCGCAGGCCGTGGACCACGAATTGCCGAGGGAGCCATATGACCATCACCCAGGACCAAACCACCGCCAAGATCCCCCAACGGGTGATCTGGCTTGCAGTGGCGGGCGCTATCGGCGGCTTCCTCTTCGGCTTCGACTCGTCGGTGGTTAACGGCGCCGTGGACGCCATCAAGGACGAGTTCGCCCTCAGCGAGGCCGTGACCGGCTTCGCCGTGGCCGTCGCGTTGCTCGGTTGCGCGGCGGGCGCCTACCTCGCCGGCAAGGTGGCCGACCGCTTCGGCCGGATCCCGGCCATGAAGCTGGGCGCCCTGCTGTTCCTGGTCAGCGCCATCGGCACCGGCTTCTCCTTCGGCGTCTGGGACCTGATCTTCTGGCGCCTGATCGGCGGCCTGGGCATTGGCCTCGCCTCCGTGATTGCACCGGCCTACATCTCCGAAATTTCGCCGCGGCACGTCCGCGGACGCCTGGCCTCACTCCAGCAGCTCGCCATCACCACCGGCATCTTTGCCGCACTGCTCTCCGACGCCATCTTCGCCACCACCGCAGGCGGCGCCGGCCAGGACCTGTGGTTCGGCCTGGAGGCCTGGCGCTGGATGTTCATGGCGGCCGCCGTCCCCGCCGTCGTGTACGGCGTGATTGCCTTCACCCTGCCGGAGTCCCCGCGTTTCCTGGTGTTCAAGGGCAAGGATGAGGAGGCCCTCAAGGTCTTCCAGTCCATTGCCCCGAACGAGGACAGCGACCGCCACCTGCGCGAGATCAAAAAGGCCATCGAGGAGGACAAGCTCGCCGGGCAGAAGGGGTCCCTGCGCGGCAAGGCGCTCGGCCTGAAGCCGGTTGTCTGGGTCGGCATCATCCTCTCCGTGCTCCAGCAGTTCGTCGGCATCAACGTGATCTTCTACTACTCCACCACCCTGTGGAAGGCCGTGGGATTCCAGGAAAAGGACTCCCTCACCATCTCCGTAGCCACCGCCATCACGAACATCCTGGTGACCCTGGTGGCGATCGCCCTCGTGGACCGGATCGGACGCCGTCCCATCCTGCTCTCGGGCTCCATCGGCATGGCGCTCTCGCTGGGCACCATGGCCCTGGCGTTCGGATCGGCCACTGGCTCCGGCGACGCCATTACCCTGCCGGGCGCCTGGGGCCCGGCCGCGCTCGTGGCCGCGAACGTCTTTGTCATCAGCTTCGGCGCCTCCTGGGGCCCGTTGGTGTGGGTGCTGCTGGGCGAGATCTTCCCGTCCCGGATCCGCGCCAGGGCCCTGGGGCTGGCCGCCGCCGCGCAGTGGATCGCCAACTTCGCCATCACCTTGAGCTTCCCCGTGATGGCCGCGGCCTCGCTGCCCCTGACGTACGCCATGTACGCGCTGTTCGCCGCGGCGTCGTTCTTCTTTGTCATGTTCAAGGTGCCCGAAACCAACGGCATGTCGCTGGAGCAGGCCGAGACACTGTTCGTGCCGAAGGGATCCGCGAAGGATCCGGCCAAGGATTCCGTCAGGGCCTGACCCGGCACCTGGAAGTAGTAACAGAAACGCCCATGTTCCGCGGAACATGGGCGTTTCTGTTGATTCGGCTCGTTAGACCACGTGTGGCTCGTGCGCCGCCAGGTAACGGCGACCGCCGAAGACGACGGCAATCGCGATCACCATGGCCAGCGCGCCGGCGAAGAAGGGCACCTGCGGGCCGAAGTGCTCGCCCAGCTGGGCGGCGGCAAACGGCGCCAGGGCACCGCCCATCCAGCGCACAAAGTTGTAACCCGCGGAGGCCACCGGCCGCGGCGAATCGGAAACCCCCATGGCCAGCTCGGTGTACACCGTGTTGTTGATGCCCAGGAGCGCCCCGGAAATGACGACGAGAACCACGACGGCGGGCACCGAGTGCCCGGCGGCGAGACCCAGTCCCACCAGGTCCAGCATCAGCAGGGCCAGCGTGCCGGTGAGGACCCGGACCGCCCCGAAGCGGTTCTGCAGCACGGGTGCGGCAAAGACCGAGAACACGGCCACGGCGACACCCCAGCCGAAGAACACCCCGCCGATCCCGTAGGCGTCCATGCCGAGGATGAAGGGCGTGAAGGCCAGGACCGTGAAGAAGCCGTAGTTGTAGAACAGGCCGCTGGCCGCCGTCGTCCTGAGTCCCTTGTGGCCCAGGGCCAGCAGCGGGTCCCGGAGCCGGACCTTGCGTTCCGGCAGCGGGGTCTTGGGCAGCAGCGCAATGAGCGCGATGAACGCGGCGGCCATGAGCACGGCGGTGCCGAAGAACGGCGCGCGCCACTGCCAGCCGCCCAGCAGGGCGCCCAGGAGCGGGCCGAGGGAAATGCCCAGGCCGAGGGCGGCCTCGTACAGGATGATCGCCGTCCCGGCGCCGCCGCTCGCGACACCGACAATCACGGCCAGCGCCGTGGCCACGAACAAGGCATTGCCCAGGCCCCAGCCGGCCCGGAAGCCGATAAGCTCAGCCACACTGCCCGACGTGCCGGAGAGCGAGGCGAACACAACGATCACGGCCAACCCGATCAGCAGTGTTCGCTTCCCGCCGATCCGGGACGAGACATAGCCGGTGATCAGCATGGCGACGGCGGTGACCAGGAAATAGCTCGTGAAGAGCAGCGACACCTGGCTCGGCGAGGCGTCGAGGTTTTTCGCGATCGCCGGCAGGATGGGGTCCACCAGGCCGATGCCCATGAAGGCGAAGACGGCAGCGAGGGCCGTCGCCCACACCGCCTTGGGCTGTTTGAGTAGTGAGGTCTTCTCGGCCTCGAGGGTAACTTCGGCTGCCGACAGGGTGTCGACGGACTGGCCGTGCATGGGGCACTCCTAAATGGGGGAATTTCGGTTGAGTATCAGGCCTGAAGCGTCGCGTTGATCCTGCTGATGACCGGAAGGGCGGCCGCGAGGGCCGCGCGGTCATCGTCCGGAAGGGACGAGAGGATGCCTGCCATCACGGCGTTGCGGCGTTCGTTGGCGGATTCGACGGCGGCGCGGCCGGCCTCGGTGAGCCTCACCCGGACGGCGCGCGAGTCGTCCGGATCCGGCTCCCGGCGGGCGAGGCCGGCGCGCTCAAGCTTGATGATCTGCTCGGTGGCGCTGGGCACTTTGACGCCGAGGTTCCGGGCGATTTCACCCACCCGCACTCCGGTCGCGGAGGCGCCATCGTCTAGGGAACCGGGCCCGGCGTCCATCAGCATCTTGAGGGTGCTGAGCTGGGCGGCACTGAGTTCGCCGTCGGCATCCAGGCGCCGGACCAGGTAGATGCTGTGGCGCAGGGCCTCACGGAAGTCCTGCGCGAGGGCGAGGAGGCCGGGATCAACTGGTTCACTGGCGTTCATAGTTAGGTAGCCTAACAGTTAGGCACCCTAATGGTCAATAGCCAGACCCTCCCTCACTTTTCGCGTCAAAAACACAGACCCTCCCTCACCAGAAGTGAGGGAGGGTCTGTGTCGGACCATCAGCTGAGGGAGCGTCACCGAAAAACCCGCGCGACCTGAGGGAGCGTCACCGAAAAACCCGCGCGACCTGAGGGAGCGTCGTAGGGCTGGGGCGGTTAGACGACGGCCTTGGCTTCCTCAATGAGGGAGGAGACGGCGGCGAAGAGCGGGTGGTCCGGCGCCAGTCCGGTGATCTTCTCCGTGGCCTCGCCCGGCGTGGACGCGGACAGGATTTTCGCGAGCTCCACGGCCTCGGCGTCGGCCGGATCGTTGAAGCGCAGGGCCGCGGCGATCGCCCCGAGCAGCGCTTCCGGGACAATCCCGCGTTCGGCCAGTTCAGCGGCCGGACCGATGAAGCGTTCGTGACGGCTGAGTTTTCGCAGCGGCGCACGTCCCACCCGGTTGACGGTATCCGGCAGGTGCGGGTTGGAGAACCGGCCCAGAATCTTCTCCACGTAGGCTTCCTGCTCCGCACGGTTGAAGCCGTGCTTGGCCACCAGGAGCTCCTTGGTTTCGTCCAGGACGGCCCGCACGTCGGCGGCGACATCCTGATCGGCCATGGCCTCGGAAATCTTGCGCAGGCCGGCCTCAAAACCAAAGTAGGCCGCTGCCGCGTGGCCGGTGTTCACGGTGAACAGCTTCCGCTCGATGTATGGCGCCAAATTGTCCACAAACGTCGCGCCCGGGATCACCGGCTGCTTCCCGGCGAACGGCGTACGGTCGATCACCCACTCATAGAACGTCTCCACCGTGACGTCCAGGCCCTGCCCGGCTTCCTGGTTGGGCACAATCCGGTCCACCGCCGTGTTGGCAAAAACGGCGGCGGCGTCCAAGGCTCCGGCGGCCGGATCCCACTGGGCGGCCACCTCGGACTTCAGGATGTCGGTTGCATTGATGGCGTTTTCACACGCCATCACCTGCAGCGGCGCCAGCCCCGTCGGCCGGGCCGCGATTCCCTTGGCGATCACGGGCGCCACGAACTTCAGGATGTGCGGGCCCACGGCGGTGGTGACGATGTCCGCCGTCGCGATTTCCGCGACGACGTCGGACTCCTGGGTTCCGGAGTTCAGCGCGCGGAAGTTATCGACGGTACGGACGGCGGGGACGTCTCCGACTTCGTGGACCTGATAGCTGTCCGCGGCGGCCAGCTGGGTGATGAGGGCGTCCGCGACGTCGGCGAACACCACCTCGTACCCCGCTTCGTGCAGCAGCAGGCCCACGAATCCGCGGCCGATGTTTCCGGCTCCGAAATGAACAGCCTTCACTAGGAGTTGACCTTTCCGAAGAGGGCCAGCACTTCATCAACCGTGGTGGCCGCCTCAAGCTGCGCCACCTGTGCCTTGTTGGTGAAGACCTTGGCGATGGAGGACAGGATGTGCAGGTGTTCGTTGTTGACGCCGGCCACGCCGACCACGAACTTCACTTCCTTGCCGTTCCAGTCGATGCCGTTCGGGTAGCGGATCACCGAGACCGCGGACTTCATGATGTGGTCTTTCGCGGCGTTGGTGCCGTGCGGGATGGCGAGGTAGCTGCCCATGTAGGTGGAGACGGATTCCTCGCGCTCGTGCATGGCGTCCAGGTAGCCGGTGTCGACGGCGCCGCGGTCCAGCAGGAGCTGCCCGGCCTCGTCGATCGCGGCGTCCCGGGTGGTTGCGGCGCCGTTGAGGACAACACTCTCGGCCACCAGGATGCCCGCGGGACCGGCTTCTTCCGCGGGAACCTCTGCCTGCGCTTCCGGCGTGGCACCGGCGGCGGGGGCCACGTCTGCGGCGCCCGCCTCAGGAGTCTCTCCCCCGTCCGTGTTGCTGACCCTGACCAGCTCAACGATTTCGTCATAGCGAGGGCTGTTCATGAAGTTGTCCACGGACACATGCACGGCGCTGGCGGTCGCGGGCTTAGCCCGCTCGGTCAGGTCCTGGTGCGTGATGACGACGTCGTAGGAGTCGCTGAGGTTGGCGATGGCGGAGTTGGTGACCTTGACCTCCGGGAACCCGGCGGCCTTGATCTTGTTGCGGAGCACCGAGGCGCCCATCGCGCTGGAACCCATACCGGCGTCGCACGCAAAAACGATGTTCTTGATCGGGGTCGCGAGGACAGCGACGCCGCTGGCGCCGACGCCCTCACCGATCAGCGCGGAGGAAACCGAGCTCTTCTTGCCCTTCAGGGCCTCCATCTTGTGGGTGGCCTGGTCGAGGTCGTCTTCCGCGGTTGCCTTGCTGGCTTTGAGGATCACCGAGCCGATCAGGAAGGACACCGTGGTGGCGAAGAGCACGGAGAGCGTCACGCCGACGTAGCTGTCGCGGGCGGTTGCGGCGTAGACCGCGAGGATGCTGCCCGGGGCGGCCGGGGACCGGAGGCCGGCGCCGGTGACCACCAGGGTGAAGATGCCGGTCATGCCGCCGCCGATTGCGGCGAAGATCATCATCGGCTTCATCAGGACGTACGGGAAGTAGATCTCATGGATGCCGCCGACAAACTGGATCACGGCCGCGCCCGGCGCAGATGCCTTGGCCAGGCCCTTGCCGAAAAAGCTGTAGGCGAGCAGGATGCCGAAGCCCGGACCGGGATTGGCTTCGAGCAGGAACAGGATGGACTTGCCCTGCTCAAGCGCCTGCTGGGTGCCCAATGGGGTGAGGATGCCATGGTTGACGGCGTTATTGAGGAACAGGACCTTGGCGGGCTCGATGAAGATGCTGGTGAAGGGCAGCAGGCCGTTCCCAACCAGCCATTCGACCACGGCGCTGGCGCCGTTGCTGAACGCCTTCACCACCGGACCGACTATCATCATGCCGACGACCGCCATGATGGCGGCCAGAATGCCGGCCGAGAAGTTGTCGATCAGCATCTCGAAGCCGGGCTTGACGCGGCCTTCCCAGATTTTGTCGACCTTCATCATGAGCCAGCCCGTGAGAGGGCCCAGAATCATGGCGCCGATGAACATGGGGATGTCGGTACCGACGATCACGCCCATCGTGGCCACAGCACCCACCACGCCGCCACGGACGCCGTAGACCATGCGGCCGCCGGTGTAGCCGATCAGAAGCGGGAGCAGGTACGTGATGATCGGCCCGACCAGTTTGGCGAGCTCTGAATTGGGGAAGAAGCCTGCCGGGATGAAGAGCGCCGTGATGAAGCCCCACGCGATGAAGGCGCCGATGTTGGGCATGATCATTCCGGACAAGAACGTCCCGAATTTCTGGACGTGCACCCGCATGCTGGTGCGGGGTTTCTCAACTGTCTCTGTTGCCATGTGAGTTCCTAACCGTCGTTCCCGCTGCTTTGCAGGATGGTCCGATAATTTCGCCGAGCTAGCTGGTGGAGCTGGTGGAGATCCGGTGAAGCCATTCGAGGAAGAGCTTGAGTTCGGAGCTGGAGAGCTGGTCCGAGTGGGAGGCCTGAAGTGCTGCGTTCAATGCGATGGCAGCCACAACCACCGAGGATTTCCCGGTGTCGCCGGAATCGTTGTTCCGGGCCTGTTCCGCGGAAACCGCAAAGATCATGGCGTCGCGGGTCATGGCGGACAGCTCGAGATTGCGCTCGGGCACCTTTTCCGCGATCAGCATGAGGGTCACACCCACGTTGGCGGCCAGGATGGACCGGGCCGCCTCCCTGGGCGGGACGTTGAGCTGTCCGGAGACAGCCGCCTTATTGAGCATCTCCTCCATGAGGGCCTCGGCGTCGGCGACGATCGCCGGCCGGCTCTCAGGGCGAATATTGCCGAACATGACGAGATACAGTTCCGGCTGCTTCAGCCCGAACTGCACGTGGTTGTCCCACATCCTCCGGATGTCCTCCAGCGGCTGGCCAGAGGGCGCGAAATCGCGTTCGCCAGCGACATATTCCTCAAAACCTGCTGCGACGACGGCGTCGAACAGCCCTTCCTTGTCGCCAAAGTGGTGGTACAGGGTCGGTGCCGTGACACCGGCCAGCTGAGTAATCTGGCGGGTTGACACCGCGGATCCGCCGGAGTTGGCCAGGAGCTCGGCGGCCGCACGCAGCAGCCGGGCCTTGGGTGGTAGCTGGCCATCGATACTCATAACCGCTACCCTAGCACCTATAGCAACGCTATATGAACTGCATCACATACAATTTTTGCAGATGCCGTGATCCGCCGCTGACGCAGCCGTCAGCCGCAGGCACAAGGGATCAGCAGGATCAGCTGTGGCATCTGGTTTACCGGCTTAGTGGCCACTGGCCTACGACAGAGAATGAGGACCTTCAGTGCAGAACTTCCCAGGAGTAGGCGTCAGCCCCGGCCGCATCATCGGTACCGTCCGGCAGATGCCCAAACCGATCAGCGAACCGCCCGCCGGAGAGCAGCTGCCCGCCGACGTCACGGCGGAAGACGCGACGGCGGCGCTGAAGGCTGCCGCGAAGGCGGTCCACGACGAACTCAAGGCGCGTGCCGAAACGGTCAGCGGGGACGGCAAGGCTGTCCTCGAGGCCACCGCCCTCATGGCCACCGACACCATGCTGCTCAAAGCCGCCGCCAAACTGATCGGCCGTGGGACTTCCGGGCAGCGGGCGATCTGGGAAGCCGGCGCCTCGGTCTCGGAAATGCTGCATAACCTGGGCGGCTACATGGCCGAGCGCGCCACCGATGTCCTCGATGTCCGGGCACGGATCGTGGCGGAACTGCGCGGAGTCCCCGCGCCGGGCATTCCCGTTTCCGCGACTCCGTTCATCCTCATCGCCGAGGACCTCGCCCCGGCGGACACCGCCACCCTGGATCCGGAGAAGATCCTGGCCCTTGTCACCGCCGGCGGCGGCCCGCAGTCCCACACCGCCATCATCGCCCGTTCGCTGGGCCTGCCGGCGGTGGTCGCCGCCGTCGGCGTCGACGAGCTCGCCGACGGCACCGAAGTGTACGTGGACGGTGCGGCCGGCCTCATCACGGCCGAACCGGAGGAGTCCCAGCGGGCGGCCG
Source organism: Arthrobacter sp. YAF34 (assembly GCF_052113245.1). Taxonomy (NCBI): domain Bacteria; kingdom Bacillati; phylum Actinomycetota; class Actinomycetes; order Micrococcales; family Micrococcaceae; genus Arthrobacter; species Arthrobacter sp. YAF34. The sequence goes on along the minus strand of NZ_JBFRCV010000015.1, from coordinate 80,199 downwards.
CTGCCCACTGGGCCGCCACCGCATCACTGCTTTCCGCCTTTGACGGAACGGGCACGACGGCGGACGGCCACCTCGTCCCGCTCCTCGCCAACGTCGGTGGCGCCAAGGACGCCGTGGCGGCGGCCGGCCTGAACGCCCAGGGCGTGGGGCTGTTCCGCACCGAGTTCTGCTTCCTGGAGCGGGACACCGAACCGACCGTCGAGGAACAGGCCGCCGCCTACAAGGGCGTCTTCGACGCTTTCCCGGGCAAGAAAGTGGTCCTCCGCACGCTCGATGCGGGCGCGGACAAGCCGCTGCCGTTCCTGACCGACGCCACCGAACCCAACCCTGCCCTGGGCGTCCGCGGCTATCGGACCGATTTCACGACGCCGGGCGTCCTGGAGCGTCAGCTGCAGGCGATCGCCCTGGCCGAGAACGCGTCCGAGGCCGACGTCTGGGTGATGGCCCCGATGATCTCCACGGCCGAGGAAGCCGCCCGCTTTGCCTCGCTGTGCGCCGCCGCCGGGATCAAGACCCCCGGCGTCATGGTGGAGGTCCCGTCGGCCGCCCTGACGGCAGAGGCCATCCTCCGCGAAGTCGGCTTCGCAAGCCTGGGCACCAACGACCTCACCCAGTACGCCATGGCCGCGGACCGGCAGCTCGGCCCGCTGGCCGCCCTGAACACCCCCTGGCAGCCGGCCGTGCTGAGGCTTGTGGGCTTGACCGTGGAAGGCTCGGCGGCCGAGGGCCACAATAAGCCCGTCGGCGTGTGCGGCGAAGCCGCGGCGGACCCTGCCCTCGCCGTCGTCCTCACAGGCCTCGGCGTCACCACGCTGTCCATGACGGCGCGTTCGATCGCGGCCGTGGCCACGGTGCTGAAGACCGTCACCCTGGCCGAGGCGCAGGAGCTGGCCAAGCTGGCTCTGTCCGCGCCCAGCGCCACGGAGGCCCGGGCTTGGGTCAGGGCCAAGCTGCCGGTCCTGGAGGACCTCGGACTGTAACGTTGGGTCCGTCGGCCGGTTCGCCGACGGACCCACCCGCTAGGATGCACCCATGGCACTCATTGCACCCCGGGTGACGGCCGGCCTCCCGTCCGAGGACTCGCAGAAACTCAAGTACGCCCTCGACGGCGGCCACGACATCACGGTGTTCGTGGACGGCACCGTCCACCGCCTGCCGCCCGAGGCGAGGGACGCCGTCGTCGATCTGCTGGGCCGGTTCAGCCGCGGCGAGGCCGTCACTGTCAGCAGCGTCGAGGAAATGTTGACGACCTCCCGTGCCGCGGAACTGGCGGGGATCTCGCACACGTATCTGCGCAACATGACCGACCGCGGCGAGATCCCGGTGGAATACCGCGGGACGCACCGAAGAATCCGGCTGGCCGACATCATGGCCTGGCTCGACACGCAGAAGAAGCCCGGCCCGGACGCGGTTACGCAGGCCGGCCAGGATGACGACCCAGCGGCTTCATAAACAGGCGCTTCATAAAGAGGCGCTTCGTGAAGCGGTGACGAGGATCAAGCGGCGATCGCGCTCCGGCGCCGGATCGCGGAGAGGGCGCGGGTTAAACTTCAATGGTGGGTAAATTCAGAGGATGGCACATCCTGGCCGGCCTGGCCGCCATGCTGCTCGCCGGCATCCTCGGAACCGCCATGGGCCTGAACAACACCGCCACCGTCATGGCCAGCGGCGTCGCATTCGTGGCGGTGTCGCTCTGGATGGAAAGCCGGATTTCCCGCCGCCGGAGCGCCTCGCGCCGGCTCGACGCCGACCGTGCCGGCCAGGGCGCCGGACCGGCCCTCGACGCCGACGCCTCCAAGCACGAGGGTTAAGAGGCTAGATCCGCGGCCGGGCCGCCCAGCGCCGGGCCTTGAGGGCAGCATGCAGCTCCAGCCGCGCCATTCCTTTTAACGGGTCCACGCCCAGCACCTGCCGGATCCGGCCGAGCCGGTTGTAGATGCTGCTCCGGTGGAGGTGCAGCTTGGTCGCGACCTCCTGGACCGAGCCGTCGTTGTCGTAAAACAGCTCCAGCACGGGCAGCAGCTCGTGGTTGCGGTCGTGGTCCTCAAGGATCCGGAAATACACCGAGCCCGCGTCCGCCCACGCGCCCGCCCCGCCACCGGCTGAGGCCAGAAGCTGGTAGACCCCGGTGGCCCGGCAGTCGACGAGTTCGCCCAGTTGCGGATCCACCGCCGCTGCCTGGGCCGCCTGCCGCGCCTGCCGGTAGGCCTCGGCGAGTTCGCGCGGCTTGGCGAACCCCTCGCTCGTGCCCAGGATGATCCGCCGGACCGTGCGCCCTGAGCGCTTGGCGAGTTCCAGCTGATAATGAACCAGCACCTGGGCATGGTCCGCCCGTCCGGTGGACTCCTTGAAGAGCACCACCGCGTGGGACTCCGTGCCGGCGCTGAACAGTGCGGCGTCCACGCCGATGGTGGCCTGCAGTGCCGCGGAGCGGTGGATGAGGGTATCGGCGATGGGATCCGATCCCCCCGCCCAGCCGTCCGCGTCCAGGATGGTCACCAGCTGCCATGGCCCCTTGCCCTGGACTTCCTTCCAGCCAGCAAGGGCCGCCACCGCGTTGGCCTCGCCGGCGCAGGCGGCCAGGAACTCCTGTTCGCGACGGCGGCGGAACTCGGACTCGGCCGTGTTGGAATCCAGCAGCAGGGAGGACAGTTCTTCGAGTTCCCGCGCCACGTCCGGCAGCTGGGCGAGCACGGACGCACCGCTTGGTTCTTCGGCGTCGAGCTGGACCCACAGGTACCCCACCCGGAAGCCCCGCACCAGCAGCGGCACGCATATGCGGCCCAGCATGCCGAGGTCTGCGTTCGCCGGCACGACAACCGGCCGGACCGCCGTGGCAATTCCGTGCGAGAGCTGCCAGGCGATGACATCCACCGGGACGCGCTTGCTGAGCAGGAAGTTCACCCGGACGCGGTCTGCCTGCGACTGGTTGGAGCTGTAGGCGAGGAGCAGACCGTCGAGGTCTTCGAGGGAGAGACCCCGGCCGAGCCGCTGCGCCACCTGCTCCACGAGCTGCTCCACGTCCTGCTGCTGCATCCTGCCAGACTACTGCCCCGGCCCGCCGCCCTGCGAATGCGCCGCGAACGGACACGAGCCGACACCTGACGCCCGCCCGTGCGACAAATGTCTATCCCCGGATTTGGAAAACCCCGGAATGACGCGGCCGACGCCGCACCCCCGGGCACCGCACCTGTCGCCTGCCTCACAACCGGATCTATTCTGGAAGTACGAATCCCCCGCTCATCCAGGCCCCTGAGGCCGCCATCACTGGAGCCAACAAATGATCATCGGTGTCCCCAAAGAGATCAAGAACAACGAGTTCCGCGTCGCCATCACGGCAGCGGGAGTCCACGAATTCCGCACCCACGGCCATGCAGTCCTCGTCGAGCGCGGCGCGGGCCTGGGCTCGGGCATCACGGACGAGGAATACGCGATCGCCGGCGCCGAGATTGTCAGCGAGGCCGACGACGTCTGGGCCCGCGCCGACATGGTCATGAAGGTCAAGGAGCCGGTCAAGGCCGAATACCACCGCTTCCGCAAGGGCCTGATCATCTTCACCTACCTGCACCTGGCCGCCGAGCCGGAACTGACCCAGGAACTGATCAACAGCGGCGTCACCGCGATCGCCTACGAGACCGTCCAGGAAGGCCGGACGCTTCCGCTGCTGGCCCCGATGTCCGAGGTCGCCGGCCGGCTCTCCGTCCAGGTGGGCGCCACCTCCCTGATGGCCCCGGCGGGCGGCAAGGGTGTGCTGCTCGGCGGCGTCCCCGGCGTCCGCCCGGCCAAGGTTGTTGTCCTCGGCGCCGGCGTTGCCGGCACCAACGCCGCGGCCATGGCCCTGGGCCTGGGTGCCGACGTCACCATTCTGGACATCAACATCAACCGCCTCCGGGAACTGGACGCCCAGTACCAGGGCCGCCTGAAGACGGTCGCGTCCAACTCCTACGAGATCGAAAAGTCGGTCGTCGACGCCGACCTCGTGATCGGCTCCGTCCTGATCCCCGGCGCCAAGGCCCCCAAGCTCGTCACCAACGAGCTCGTCTCGCGGATGAAGCCCGGCTCCGTGCTGGTGGACATCGCCGTGGACCAGGGCGGCTGCTTCGAGGACACCCACCCCACCACCCACCAGGAACCGACGTACAAGGTCCACAACACGATCTTCTACTGCGTGGCCAACATGCCGGGCGCCGTTCCGAACACGTCCACCTACGCGCTGACCAACGTCACCCTGCGCTACGCCGTCTCGCTGGCGAACCTCGGCGTCAAGGCCGCGTTCGAGCGCGATGCCGCCCTGGCCGCCGGCCTGAACATCGCCGGTGGCAAGGTCGCCCACCGCTCGGTCTCCGAGGCGCACAACCTGCCCCTCGTTGCCGACTGGCACGAGCTGGTCCCCGCGTAGCCAGCCCCGCGTAACCAACACATCTCCGTGTAGGCAGCACTTCGTCGGCTGCTCCGTCACCGCCCTTTTGGGGGCCGGTGGGGAGCAGCCGATGGCTGTTTAAGCCCGTTCGGCCAGCGACCGGGCCTGCCCGATGAGCCGCAGCACCTCGACCGGACCGGCGGGGTCGACCGGCACGGGCAGCGCCGAGGCGACGCCGCCGTCGGCGATCTTGGCCGCCAGGATCCGGTAAAACTCCGGGTAGGCGCCCCGCTGGGTGGGCAGCCGGTCCAGGTGCCCGTCACGTCCCAGCAGCCCGGCCCAGTCGGGGTCCTCGACGCCGTAGCCCGCGTCGAGCGGACTGCCGCCGGCCACAATGTAAGGCTCCTGCGGGTCCACGCCATGCTTGGTGAAGCCGCCCTCGCCGCCCAGGATGCGGTAGCGGGGACCCTGCTGGGCGCAGAGCATGTTCATCCAGAGATGGCTGATCACCCCGGAGCCGTGCCGCAGGACCACGAAGACGTCGTCGTCCACCCGCTGCCCCGGCCGCCTGGTCGCCAGTTCCGCGTGCGTGACCGCGGCAGGTCCGAAGAGCTGCACCGCCTGGTCCAGCAGGTGGGTGCCGAGGTCAAACAGCACCCCGCCGCCGTCGTCCGCCGTCGCGGCTGCCTTCCACGCCTTGGGAACCTCGGGCGCCCACCGCTCAAACCGCGACTCAAACCGGGTCACCGTGCCCAGGACGCCGCTCTCCAGCAGCCCGCGGACCGTGAGGAAGTCGCCGTCCCAACGCCGGTTCTGGAAGACCGTGAGCACCCGGCCCAGCCGCGCGGCGAGGTCGATGAGTTCCTGCCCCTCGGCGCTGCGCACGGCGAAGGGCTTGTCGACGACGACGTCGAGCCCGGCTTCCAGCGCGGCTTTCGCGAGCGGATAGTGGGTGGCGGGCGGTGTGCCGAGCACCAGCAGGTCCAGCTCGCCGGCCAGTTCCAGGATCCGGTCCGGGGTGTCGACGATCCTGGCCGCCGGGTAGCTGGACGCGGCGGCGGACTTCCTGCCGGGGTCGGACGTGGAGATGGCATCCAGCGAATAGGACGGGTTCGCGGCGATGAAGGGGGCGTGGAAGACGCTGCCCGAGAGGCCGAAGCCGGCGACGGCGGTGCGGACGGGCCGGGATGAATCGTTGGTCATGGTGCCTAGGCTACCGGCTGGTCCTGCCGATTGGACCCGGCCGTTAAGCCCGCGAGGCCGGCGCCGCCCGGATGCTTCCAGGGGCGCCGGCCTCGGCCGTGCTGCTTGTCAGTGCTTGGTGCTTGGCAGGACTAACTCTTCTGCCAGCCGACGACGCTCCAGTCCGGGGTCTGGAACAGGGCTGCACCGTAGTTGGCAAGGCCCGTGCGGGCGAAGTAGATCTGCGGGCCGTTCATGACGACGCCCATGGAGAAGTACTTCTCCATGTGCTTCTTCTCGACGTCCATGGCGGCCTTGTTGCGCTGGGCGTCGTCCTGGATGGAGGCGAGGTCCTTGATGGCCTTGTCCAGTTCGGCGTCGCCGAGTTTGTTCTCGTTGGTCGCGGAGTCGTAGTACTGCTTCACGGCGCCGGTCGCGTCGGCGCCGACCGAGTAGCCGCTGATGGTGAGCTGGAAGTCGCGGCTGCCAACCACCTTGCCGAAGTCGGCATCGCCGCGCTGGTCAATGCCGACCTCCATGCCGGCCGCCTGCAGCTGCTTCTGCAGCGTCTGGACGGTGGCGAGGGCGGTGGGGTCGTCACCGAAGTTGGTGATCTTGAACGACGCCGGGACACCGTTCTTTTCCATGATGCCCTTGGCGTTGGCCGTGTAGCCGGCGTCGGTGAGGACCTTCTTGGCGGCGTCAGCGCCGGTTTCCTTTACCGGGTAGTTGTCCTGGTAGTACTTCGAGAACGGCATCAGCATCATCGACCCCGAGCTGTTCTCCTCCCAGTTCAGGCCGCCGAAACGGACCGCGCGGATGGCGGGACGGTCGACGGCGGTGAAGATCGCCTTGCGGACTGCCACGTCGGTGAGCGGTGCCTTCAGGGCGTTCAGGTTCAGGCCGCCCGCGAAGAGGCGCTGACCGCGGCGGACCTCGGAGTTCTTGGTGCCTTCAAGCTGCTTGTACTTCGTCAGCGTGCGGCCGTCGGCCATATCGATCTCGCCGTTCTTGAAAGCGGCGATCTCGGCGCTTGCCTCCAGCTGGCGGAAGATCACCTTGTCCAGGACCGGCTTGTCGCCCCACCACTTGTCGTTCGGAACCATCGAAACGGTTTTCGCCGCGGAGTCGTACTTGTCGACCTTGAACGGGCCGGCCATCCACTCCGGATGCATGTCCCCGGTGAAGCCGGTGTTGAACAGCTCCGGGGTGTTGACGGCCTGCGGGATGAAACCGCCGAACATGTCACTAAGCGGGTATACCGGCTGGGTGGTGGTCACAACGACTTCCTTGTCGCTGCTTCCGGCCTTGACGGAGTCGATGAACTCGTAGGCCCCGGACGTGACGATGTCGATGTCCTTGTTCTTGCCGTTGAGCATCTTCCACGTGTTTTCGAACGTGGAGGCGTTGATCGGGGTGCCGTTGTTGTAGGCGGCCTTGGGGTTGATCTTGATGGTGATAGTCTGCTTGCCGTTTTTGATTTCGCTCTTGAAGTCTTCGCAGAAGTTCTTGTTGAGGCTGGCGGTTCCGGCGAAATCGAGCTTCCAGCAGCCGACGTAGCCGGCCTCGTCGATCGGGTAGTGCAGCTCGGTGTTGTCCGCGGAGTTGCCCGCGTTGGAGAAGCCGTTGAAGTCCGGTCCGATGTTTCCCAGGGGCAGCGTCACGGTGCCGCCCTGCTTCAAGTCGCCGGCCTGCTTCGCGTTGACGCTGACGAGCTTGCTGAGGTCGCCGGAGGCGTCCTGTGCCTTGGCGCTCTCGGCAGTGGTGGAGGCGCCACCGCCGCCGCACGCGGTCAGCGCGAGCGCGGCCACGACGGCGGTGATGCCGCCGATCTTGGTCCGATTCTTCATCATGATCCCCTTCATTTGCTTCATGCGAGTGTGCTGCTTGGGTGGTCTCGTGTGGTGCGGCTCAGATGGCCTCGTGGACAACCAGCATGTCCGCGTCCAGCTCGCCGTCCGGGTAGAAGCAGGCGAACTGCTGGTCGGCGGCCGCCGGCTCCAATTCCAGGGTCGGTTCCAGGGTCAGGCATTTCTCCTGCCTGGCCGGCGGCAACGCCGCGAACACGGGACAGCGGGTGGCGAAGTTGCAGCCGGTCGGGGCCTCCAACGGAGAGGGCAGGTCGCCCTGGAGGATGATCCGTTCGCGGGTGCGCTCCACTTCCGGGTCCGGAACCGGGATCGCGGAGAGCAGGGCCCGGGTGTAGGGGTGGCGCGGGTTGTCGAACACGGCGTCGACGTCTCCGATTTCCACGATCTTGCCCAGGTACATGACTGCCACGCGGTTGGAGATGTGCCGGACCACGGAGAGGTCGTGCGCCACCATGAGGTAACTCAGGCCGAGTTCGGCGCGGAGTGAGTCCAGGAGGTTGATGACGCCGGCCTGCACCGAGACGTCCAGGGCGGAGACGGGTTCGTCCAGGACCACCAGCCGGGGGTTCACGGCGAGGGCACGGGCAATGCCGATGCGCTGGCGCTGACCGCCGGAGAACTGGTTGGGGAAGCGGTTGACGTGGTCTGCCTGCAGGCCCACGAGCTCCATGAGCTCCATGATCCGCTTCCGGATGGCCGGCTTGGGCAGGCCCAGGTTCTCCATCGGCTCGGCCAGGACCTCGTAGACGGTGAAGCGCGGGTCCAGGGCGCCGGTGGGATCCTGGAACACCATCTGCAGTTCCTTGCGCATGGCACCCTTGGTCCGGGCGTCGGCGGCCTGCTTGTTGCTCAGCCCGCCAATGACCACCTCGCCGTCCTGGTCCTTGTGGAATTCCATGATTTCCAGCAGGGTGGTGGTCTTTCCGCAGCCGGACTCCCCCACGATGGAGAAGCACTCCCCCTCGCGGATGTCGAAGCTCAGCCCGTCCACGGCCTTCACGGTGCCGATCCTGCGCTTGAGCAGGGCGCCCTTCATAAGGGGGAAGTGCTTCTTGACGTCCCGCAGTTCCAGGACAGTCTTGCGCTCGTGCCGCGGCAGGCGGTCAAAGCGGGAGACCGGAACGGCCGGGGCGGCGAAGACGGCGTGGGCGTCGACGTCGGCGAGGGCTTCGCTCTTGATGCACGCGGCGCTGTGTCCCGTGCCCGGGGCCACCTCCAGGAGGTCCGGTTCGCCGTCGAGGCACGCCTCGACGGCCAGCGGGCAACGCGGCGCGAAGGAGCAGCCGGTGGGCATGGTGGTCAGGTTCGGGGGCATGCCGTCGATCGGCACCAGCGAGGTCTTTTCGGCGATGTCGACGCGCGGTACCGCGCCGAGCAGGCCCATCGTGTAGGGCATCCGCGGGTTGTAGTAGATGTCGTCGACGCTGCCGGTCTCCACCGGCCTGCCGGCGTACATCACCATGATGTCGTCCGCCATGCCGGCGACGACGCCGAGGTCGTGCGTGATCATCACGACGGCGGCGCCGGTCTCCTCCTGCGCGGCGTGCAGCACCTCGAGGACCTGCGCCTGGATCGTGACGTCCAGTGCCGTCGTCGGCTCATCGGCGATCAGCACCCGGGGGTCGTTGGCGATCGCGATGGCGATCATGACGCGCTGGCGCATGCCGCCGGAGAACTCGTGCGGGAAGGCCTTGAGCCGGTCCTTCGGGCTGGGGATGCCGACCAGGCCCAGGAGTTCGACGGCGCGGGCCTCCTTGGCCTGCTTGCTCATGGTCGGGTTGTGGACTGTCAGGGCCTCGATGATCTGGGTGCCGACCGTGTACACGGGGGTCAGGGAGGACAGCGGATCCTGGAACACCATGGCGAGGTCGTTGCCCCGGTACTGGCACATGGCCTTGTCGCTGAGCCCCAGCAGTTCCTTGCCGTTGAGCCGGACGGAACCGCTGATCTCCGCCGTCGGGGGCAACAGGCCCATGATCGCCATGGATGTGACCGATTTGCCGGAGCCGGACTCACCGACGATGCCGAGCGTCTTGCCGGGCATCACATCGAAGTCGACGCCGCGGACCGCGTGCACCACGCCGTTTTCTGTGTTGAAGCGCACGTTGAGGTCCCGGACGGACAGAACCGCGTCGGTAGGGGCGTGCAGCCCGGCGCCGCGGAGGCGCGCGGCGGTGCTTTGGGTGATGGTATTGGCAGTCGTATCGCTGGTCATTTGATCTTCTTCTGCGTTTTGCCGGTGCTGGCGCTGCCAATGGAGCTGGAGCTGGGGTCGAACGCGTCGCGGAGGCCATCGTTCATCATGGCCAGCGAGCCGGTCAGCAGGAACATCACGGTCAGGGGCGCCCAGAACATCCACGGGAAGGTGGAGACCTGGGAGGTGGACTGGCCGATCAGCACGCCCAGGCTCACGTCCGGGACCTTGATGCCGATGCCGATAAAGGAGAACGCCACCTCGGCGAGGATGGCGCCGGTGACCCCGCGGGTGACTTCCAGGACCAGCAGGGACCCGATGTTGGGGACCAGGTGGCGCCAGACGATCCGGCGCGGTGGGATGCCCATGTACTGCGCGGCCTTGACGAAGTCGCGCTGCATGAGGGACATCGAAAGCGAGCGGATGAGGCGTGCGGTGCCCATCCAGCTGAAGACCAGCAGGACGATGATGAGCAGCAGCCAGCTCGGGACGCTGTTTTTCAGTCCGTTGGCGCCGCCGCTCGTGGCCACCGCGACCACCAGCAGCGCCGGCATCATGATCAGGGCCTCGAGGATGAACAGCATGACCTTGTCCACCTTGCGGCCGAAGTACGCCATGGTGCAGCCGTAGACGGCGGCGATGAGCACCGAGACGAGGCCGACGACGACGCCGATCAGGATGGAGACCCGGGTGCCCTCGACGGTCAGGGCGTAGAGGTCGATCCCTGCCTGGGAGGTGCCCAGCAGGTGCTCCGCTGAGGGCGGCATGCCGATGCTGAAGGGATCGATCGTCTCCTTGTCCCAGCTGCTGAAGAAGCCGCCGATGAACGAGAACACGGTCAGGGTCAGGAAGATGGCCAGGCCGGCGACGGCGGTCCGGTTGCGCAGGAAGCGCCGCAGGATGATCCGCGACTTGCCGATCACGACGTCGTCGTTTTCGATCTTTCCTTCGTCGAGGACGGCGGCCGGGTCAATCGTGGTGAGGTTCGTCATGATTACTGCACCCGCACTCTCGGGTCGACGAGCGTGGTGGCGAAGTCGGCGAGGATCGCCCCGATCGCGAAGATGACCGAGCCGTATGCGAGGGTGGCGGTGGCCGCGTTGACGTCCTGCAGGGCGATCGAGTCGATGGACCAGGACCCCACGCCGTGCCACGCGAAGATCTTCTCCGCGAAGAATCCGCCGGCGAAGATGGCCGGGATGGTGAACGCGATACTCTGCGCCACGGGGATGAAGGACACCCGCAGGGCGTGACGGCTGATGGCCTGGTTGCGGGTGAGGCCCTTGGCCCGCGCGGTCCGGACGAAGTCGGCGTTGACGTTGTCCAGCAGGTACTGGCGCTGGGCGATCTGGTACGCGCCCCACCCGGCGATGGTGATGGCGAACGTGGGGACTGCGTAGTGGGCAAGCATGTCGACGAACTGGGCCCAGCCGTCGCCGTCGAGCCCCGGCGTGGAGATGCCGGTGACGAAGAAGACGCGATCCCCGATCGTCTCGTTGATGTTGATGGCGCCGAGCTGCACCAGGAAGTAGGCGATCGGCGCGGGGACGATGTACATGAGGTAGCTGTACGAGGTGATGACGCGATCCGAGGCCTTGTACTGGCGGGCGGCGGTGTAGACGCCGAGGGCGACGCCGATGACCAGGGTCAGGATGATCGAGGCCAGGAAGAGCCGGGTTGAGATCCAGACCCGGTCACCGAACTCGGCGTTGACGAAGGCGCCGTTGGGGCTGCGTCCCCAGTCCCAGCGGGTCACGACGCCGGTAAGCCAGTCGACGTAACGCTCCCACGGGCTCAGCGTGGGATCCAGGCCCTTGAGCCGGAAGGAGTTGGCCACCTGTTCAGGGGTGGGCCGCGGAATCCGCTCCTGTTCGAGCAACGCCGGCTGCAGCGTGCTCACCGCCAGGAGGTAGCCGGCGCTGGTGGTCAGGAAGATCATGAAGACATACGTGATGGCACGTTTGGCAAGGTAGCGAAGCATGGACCGGCTAGTTCCGGATCGTCATCGGCTGCGCGGAGCCGGGAATCGGGGCAGCGCCTGGACGGGCCAGCCTGCCGGCCGGGATGACAAGACTATTCACAACTTCGGTCCTTCCGTCGTCCCCCATCCGGCAGGGGATTCCGCCACCGGTTCGGGATCATGGGCCAGCTGGTTTCCGGCCGTCCGCGGGCCTTGCGGCTAAGTCCTTGTGGACTATGTGGCGGGTCACATTCCAGAGGAAGCTATCACATATGCGCGGGGCTGCCGGGCTCCCGGCGGCCGGAACCGGCGGGTCCAGTACCAGATCGTTATGAATAAGTCCTTGGAATGGATTTTGACTCGCGGGACGGGGATGCCGGGCTAGGCTACGCCCCGGCTACCACGCGCGTGACCAGTTCCCGCCACGATTCCGCGAGCCGTTCCGGGGCGATCCCGTGCACGCGGACGGCATGCAGCAACAGCTCCGGCTCGAGCGTCGCTGCCAGGGCCGAGGCCATGAGCGACGGGTCCGCCGTCACGCCGGCCTCGCGCAGCAGCACCTCAAGGTGCCGACGCCAGAGGACGGCCGCCGGAACATCGAACCTGTTGTAGGCCGAGGCATCGGCGGCGCGGGCCAGCTCCCCGAATTCCAGGATCCAGGCAACTCGTGCCGCCCCCACGGCGAGCAGGCGCTCCACGGCCGGCGCGCCCGGACCCACCGGAGGCGGACCGAACATGAACCGGTCCTGGAATTCAGCCTCGGCCCCGCTCAGGAGGGTCCTCATCAGCCCGGCACGGCTGCCGAAGCGGCGGAACACCGTTCCTTTCCCGACGCCGGCGCGCTGCGCCAGCCGGTCCATCGTGAGGGCATCAGCGCCGGATTCCTCAACAATTTCCCGGGCGGCACAGAGCAGGAGCTCCCGGTTCCGGGCGGCGTCCCGGCGCTCGGACTCTGCGGGGTGCCCGGCGGCGCGCTCTCCCCCGGGCTGGATACCGGGACGGATGGGAATGAGGCTCACACCGCTGATTCTAGCGCCCTGGAAAATAGCCCAGGAATATAACCGGACCACAGTCCGTTTAGCATGGGTGAAGGCCCCCAGCGCCTCCACGACCAGCCAGCCGTCGGGACCATCCCGCGGCGTGACGCCCAGGAGTACACATGTCCAAGAACACCGTCCTCACCCTCGTCGGCAGCCTGCGCGCCGGCTCCACCAACCAGCAGCTGGCCGAGGCCATCCAGCTCAACGCCCCCGAGCAGGTGGACGTGGTCATCCACGAAAGCCTTGGCAACATCCCGTTCTACAACGAGGACCTCGACGTCGAGGGCCAGGTTCCCGCAGCCGCCGCCGCCCTCCGTGCCGCAGCCAACGACGCCGACACCATCCTGATGGTCACACCGGAGCACAACGGCACCGTCCCGGCGTCGCTCAAGAACGCCATCGACTGGCTGTCCCGCCCGTTTGGCGCGGGCGCCCTCGCGGGCAAGCCCACCGCCGTCGTGGGGACTGCCTTTGGCCAGTTCGGCGGCGTCTGGGCCCAGGATGAGGCCCGCAAGGCAGCCGGGATCGCCGGCGCCCAGGTCCTCGAAAACGTCAAGATGGCCGTTCCGGGATCGATGGTCCGCTTCGCCGAGGTCCACCCGAAGGACGACGCCGAAGTCGTTGAGCAGATCAAGGGCGTGTTCGACGCGCTTGCCGCAGCCCGCACCGCGGAAGCCGCCTAACCAACCCGCAGCATCCGGCCGCACCACGGCCCGCGCCCCACAGAGGCCCCCGCCAGCTTGCGCCTGGCGGGGGCCTTTGGCTTTCCCGACCGCTCCGCAGGCGGCCGGCGGCCCTGCGCGTGCGCAATCTGAAAACAATCGTTTCCCCCCGGACAACCTGGGTAGTATCGTTGAGCCTGTGACCCACGAAACACTTGATGCCGCCGCAGCAGTACTTCCGGCCGAGGCCATTGACGCAATCGAACGTGCGGCTACGTCCGCCCACCGCCACGAGATCCTGTTCTCGGAGCGCGCAGCAAATATCAAACAGTCGGCCGTCCGGGACGTCTTCGACATCTCGATGCGCCCCGGCCTCGTCTCCCTCGCCGGCGGCAGCCCGTACCTGCAGTCCCTGCCGCTGGAACGCCTCGGCCAGACTGCCGCGAAGATCATCGCCGAGCAGGGCATGACCGCACTGCAGTACGGCGGCGGCCAGGGCACCGAGGAACTCCGCGTCCAGATTTGCGAGGTCATGGCGGCGGAAGGGATCCTCGACGCCGATCCGGCGAATATCGTGATCACCGCCGGCTCCCAGTCCGCGCAGGATGTAGCTACCAAGGTCTTCTGCAATCCGGGCGACGTGATCCTCGCGGAGGATCCCACCTACGTGGGTGCCCTCAACACGTTCGAGGCCTACCAGGTGCAGGTCGAAACCGTGACGATGGATGAAAACGGCATCGTCCCGGACCTGCTGGAAGCGAAGATCGCCGCCCTCCAGACGGCCGGCCGGAATATCAAATTCCTCTACACCATCCCCAGCTTCAACAATCCGTCCGGGATCACCCTGTCAGCGGAGCGCCGCCAGGCGGTTGTCGATATATGCCGTCGAGCGAATATTTTGGTTTTGGAAGACAACCCGTACGGCCTCCTGCGCTTCGACGGCAAGCCGCTGACCCCTTTGCGGGCAGCCAACCCGGACGACGTCATCTACATGGGGTCCTTCTCGAAGATCTTCGCGCCGGGCCTGCGGATCGGTTGGGCCCTCGTCCCGGCCCACCTGCAGCGCCGCTACTACCTGGCAGCGGAGGCCGTCACGCTGTGCCCGCCGACGCTCAACCAGATGCTGGTCTCGGCGTATCTGCGCGACTACGACTGGCGCGGCCAGATCGAAACCTACCGGGGGCTGTACCAGGAACGCTGCGAGGCCATGCTGGCCGCCCTGGCCGATTACATGCCGGAGGGGCTGAGCTGGACGCATCCTGACGGCGGCTTCTTCGTGTGGGTCACGCTGCCCGAGGGCGTGGACACGTACCCGCTGCTGAAGAAGGCCATCGACGCCGGCGTCGTCTTTATTCCGGGCGCGGCCTTTACGCCGTCGGACGATCCCTCGAACAAGATCCGGCTGGCGTTCAGTGCCGTGCCGCCGGAATCAATCCGGGAGGGCGTGCGTCGCCTCGCGCCGGTTCTGCGGGAAGCGGTCGAGGCGCTGTAGCCTGAGTCACCAGTACGGTTTGTTAGTTGGCAGCGCCTGCTGCAAAGGTTCGTTGAATAGAGGAGCGGTCCATGACCGGAATTATCGTCGTCGGTGTCGACGGCAGTGAGACTGCCCTGCGCGCGGCACACACCGCGCGAGACCTCGCGGCTTCGGTGGGGGCCACCCTGCATGTGGTCAGCGCCTTTGACAGCGACAGGACCCAGGTCTTCGCCAGCGGCGGTGACAAGTGGATCGTCTCCGACGCCGGGAACGCGGAGGAGGTTGCGCGGACGGTTGCGGAGGGCCTGCGCCGGCCCGAGACCAATGTCACCTACGCCGCGGCCCGGGGCAAGCCCGCCGAGGCCCTGATCCAGGAAGCCGAACGGACCGGCGCCCGAATGATCGTGGTCGGCAACCGCCGCATGCACGGAATTGGCCGCGTCCTGGGGAGCGTTGCGAACAGTGTGGCCCACAACGCCCCCTGCGACGTCTACATCGCCAAGACCGACGCCGACTAAGCCCTAAAGCTTCCCCGGCACCGCGGCCGCCTCAGGGTCCGGCACCGCGGCTTGCACAGCAGGCTGGAGCATCCGCCGCAGGATCTTTCCTGAGGCGGACTTCGGCACGGCCTCGATGAACTCCACACGGCGGATCTTCTTGAAGGGCGCCACCTTGGCGGCCACGAAGGCCATGACGGCTTCCTCGTCCACGGCGTCGCCGTCGGGTCCGGGCTGGCGCACCACGAACGCCATGGGCACTTCCTGCCCGTCGGCGTCGAGGCATCCGATCACCGCGGAATCGGCGATGCCGGGGTGGGTCAGGAGCAGCGCCTCAAGCTCTGCCGGGGCGATCTGGTACCCCTTGTACTTGATCAGCTCCTTGAGCCGGTCCACGATTGTCACCACCCCGTCCGCCCGCACCGTGGCGATGTCCCCGGTGTGCAGGAAGCCGTCCGCGTCCAACGTGTCCTCGGTTTCCTCCGGCCGGTTGAGGTACCCGAGCATGACGTTCGGCCCGCGGCACAGCAGGTGCCCCGGCGCGCTGGTCCCTTGCGGGGGCACGGGGATGTCCTCGCCCGTAGCCGGATCAATGAGCCGGCACTCCATGTTGGGCACCGTGTACCCCACGGAACTGACCGGGACACTGAGTCCATCGTTGACTTCGCGCGGAATGAGGTGCGACACCGGACTCATCTCGGTCATGCCGTAGCCCTGCAGTACCCGGCACTGGAGCCGCTCTGCCAGGCGGGTGCCGAGTGCCCCGTCCAGCGGGGCGGCGCCGGAAAGGGTGGTGTGCACCGAGCTGAGGTCGTACTCGGCGACCAGCGGGTGCTTGGAGAGCGCCACGGCCACCGGCGGGGCGATGAACAGGTAGCTGCACCGGTACGCCTGGATGATCCGCAGGAACTCGGCGAGATCGAACCTGGGCATTGTGACGAGCCGGGCCCGCTGGCGCAGTGCGAGGTTCAGCAGCACGGTCAGCCCGTAGATGTGGAAGAACGGGAGCAGCGCCAGGAGCCGGTCCTCGGGGCCGACGTCGAGCAGTCCCCGGGACTGTTCCACGTTGGCAACGAGATTCCGGTGGCTGAGCATGACGCCCTTGGGCCGGCCGGTAGTTCCGGACGAGTAGGGCAACACGGCCACATGGGTGGCGGGATCGAACGAGACGCGGGGCGCCGGCATGCCGGCGGCGAGCAAGTCGCCCAGCGAGGGGTGGCCCTCGGCGCCGTCGAGCACCACGAGCCGCGCGGCAGGGATCCCGGTCCTTTCGGCGGCCTCGCGGGCCGCCGGGAGCAGAGCCGAGACGGTGAAGAGCCAGCTGGCGCCCGCATCCGTGAGCTGGTTGGCGATGTCGTCCGTCGTGTACAGCGAGTTGATGGTGGTGACCGTGGCGCCTGCCCGCAGCAGCCCGTGGAAGACGGTGGCGAAGGCCGGGATGTTGGGGCACAGGATGGCGGCCACGCCGTGCACCCCAAGGCCTTGGGCGGCCACCGCCCCGGCGAGGGCATCGATCTGGTCCCGGAGTGAACGGTAGGTGGTTTCCGCGCCGCTGACGCCGTCGACGATCGCGATCCGGTCGAGGTCCTCCTCTCCCAGTCCGCCGAAGAGGTAGTCGTATATACCGAGGTTGGGAACATCGACGTCGGGGTACGGGCTTGAAAACACGCAGCATCTCCTTTGATCGGCGTCCGCCGGGCCGGCGGCTGGTGTCACTCTAGTGCCGCCGCGGGTTCGGCGGAACGGGCGGCACGGCGTTGACGGCGTTCGGATTGACGGGGATCACCTCCTCCCGTGGGAAGTCTCACCGCCGGCGAGCCGCTCGGGAGGGCCAGGCGCAGTAAAATGGGAAGTGCCCTGCGATGGTGCGGACATCCGAGACCAACCCGCCAGAGGACCCCCGTGATCACTCTTCAACGCCGCCAGTTAGTTGGCCATGACATCTTGCTCGCGCGCCACGGCAACCACATCAGCGCCATGCGCCTGGACCGCGGTGCCGGGCGCGTCATCGCATTCCTGGACGACGGGTCAACGGACAGCGCCCCCAACCTGATCACCCCGGGCCTGCGCATGCCCGACACCGTGCGCAGCGTGCTCCGGGAGGACTGGAAGTTCCTTACCGGGATCAGCGCGGTCTGCGTGGGACTCGCGGGCCTGATATGTGCCGCCGCGGCCGCGCTGGCGGGCGCGAGCGGCGATCCCGCGCTGGCCCAGCTCCTGACCGCGTACTCGGGAAACTGAGCCGTCCGGCATCTCGAGCCCCGGCTCGGGCCAGCGCCGGGGAAATACTGACCGGCGATACTGACCGGCGATATTGAGGCCTGGGTCCGACGCTCTGTCCCAGTTGCCCGCCGCCGGACGCCGCCGCGGCCGGGGTAACCCGCCGGATAGCGCGGGATACCCCGGATTCCCGGGCTGCGGGAGCTGGAGCAACTGGGACGGAACGCTGCGGCCCGGGGCCCGGGGGCCGTGTCAGTCCAGCAGCAGGGCCGGTTCTTCCAAGATGGCGGCGACGTCGGCCATGAAGCGGGCTGACAGGTCACCGTCCACCACGCGGTGGTCGAACGAGCCGCCGAGGGTGGTGATCCAACGGGGAATGACTTCGCCGTCCAGGACCCAGGGCTTCTGCTTGATGGTGCCGAACGCGACGATCGCGACCTCGCCCGGGTTGATGATGGGCGTGCCGGTATCGATCCCGAGGGCGCCGATGTTGGTCACGGTGAGCGTGCCGCCCCGCATCTGGGCCGGCTGGGTCTTGCCGGCCCGCGCCGTGGTGGCGAGTTCGTTCAGGGACAGGGCCAACTGTTTGAGCGACAGGTCCTGGGCGTTCTTGATGTTCGGCACCATCAGTCCGCGGGGCGTGGCGGCCGCGATGCCCAGGTTCATGAAGTGCTTGACGTGAATCTCCGCCGAATCGCTGCCGTCCGGGTTGTCCACCCAGGTGGCGTTGACGCTCGGGTTGCGCGCCGCGGCCCAGATGACGGCCTTGGCCAGGATCAGCAGGGGTGAGACCTTGATGCCCTCGAAATCGCGGGAGGTCTTCAGCCGTTTGACGAATTCCATGGTGCGACTCGCGTCGACGTCAACGAAGATGCTCACGTGCGGCGCCGCGAAGGCCGATTCGACCATGGCTTTTGCGGTGGCCTTGCGGACCCCCTTTACCGGGATCCGCTCGATCCGCTGGTCCTGCGGGCGGCCTGACTTGCCCCAGAACGAGTCAGCCTGGTCCACCTCGGCGTCCCGCTGGGCCTGGTAGCTCACCAGGTCCTCACGGGTCACCTCACCGCGGGCGCCGGTGGGCACGACGTCGGCCAGGTTGATGCCGAGGTCCCGGGCGATCTTGCGGACCGGAGGCTTGGCCAGCACTTTGCCGACCAGGCCGCTGATGGCGCCGCCGATCGTGGGGCGCAGGTCATCGGCGACGGCGGGAGCGTCAGCCGGTCGGCCGACGGCGGCCGGGTTGATCCAGACGTCGTGGGTCTCGATCCCCGCCCGCTCAGCGCCGGACGTGGCCGCAGCGGCACCGCCGTCTGAACCCGTGGCCGCAGCGGCACCGGATGCTTGGGCCGACGATGCCGAAATCCGCCGCCGGCGCTTGACGGCGTCGGCCTTGGGGCCGGACCCCACAAGCGGGCCGCCGGCCGGACGGCCGGCAGGTTCGCCGGCGTCGGACGTGTCGGCCTGCAGCGTGCCGTACATGGGCGCCGGGGCAGCCGGAGCTGCGGCGGCGGGAGCTGCGGTGGCCGCATCCGGGGCAGGCGCCGCCTCAGCAGCCGGGGCGGTGACGGCGTCGCTCACGGTGATGATCGGGGTGCCGACCTCCACGGTGACGCCCTCGGGAACCAGCAGTTCGGTGACCGTTCCCGCGAAAGGCGAGGGCAGCTCCACGAGGGACTTGGCGGTCTCGATCTCGCACAGGACATCGTTGATGGCCACGGTATCGCCGGCTTTGACCTTCCAAGCGACGATTTCGGCTTCCGTCAGCCCTTCGCCGACGTCGGGCAGGTTGAACTTGTTGAGCGTCATGGGTCCTCGTTTAGTAAGCGAGGGCGCGGTCCAGCGCCTCAAGGATGCGGTCGATGTCCGGCAGGTAGTCTTCCTCGACCTTCGCCACGGGATAGGGCATGTGGAATCCGCCGACCCGGATGACGGGGGCTTCGAGCGAGTGGAATGCCCGCTCGCTGATCCGGGCCGCGATTTCGCCGCCGATGCCGCCGAACGTGGGGGCTTCGTGGGTTACCACGAGGCGGCCGGTCTTGCGGACCGAGGCTGCGACGGTGTCGAAGTCGATCGGCGAAATGGAGCGGAGATCGATCACTTCGATGCTGTGGCCGTCCTCCGCGGCGGCTTCGGCTGCGGCCAGGGCCACGGGCACCAGGGGCCCGTAGACCACCACGGTGGCGTCGGTTCCCTCGCGGAGCACATGCGCCTTGAACGGGTCGGCGGACGCACCTGGGTTCTCGGTATCGACGTCGCCTTTGAGCCAGTAGCGGCGTTTGGGCTCGAAAACGATCACCGGGTCCTGGCAGTCGACGGCCTGCTGGATCATCCAGTAGGCATCGTGCGGATTGGACGGCGTGATGATGCGCAAGCCCGCCGTGTGGGCGAAGAGTGCTTCCGGCGATTCCGAGTGGTGCTCGATCGATCCGATGCCGCCGCCGTACGGGATGCGGATGACGACGGGGACGGTCAGATTGCCGTTGCTGCGCGAATGCATTTTCGCCAGCTGCGTCGTGATCTGGTTGAACCCGGGAAACACGAAGCCGTCGAACTGGATTTCACAAACGGGCTGGTAGCCGCGCAGGGACAGCCCGATCGCGGTGCCGATAATGCCCGATTCGGCCAGCGGGGTGTCCACGACGCGGTCGACGCCGAAATCGGCCATCAGTCCGTCGGTGACCCGGTAGACGCCGCCGAGGGCCCCGATGTCCTCGCCCATCAGCAGCGCGCGGGGGTTGTTGTTCAGCGTGGCCCGCAGGCCCTCGTTGATCGCTTTCGCAATGGTCATGGTCGTCATCAGTTGGCCGCCTCCGTGACGTCGCCTTCTGCCCCGGCGGATTTTGCCGGGGCGGCCGTTTCCTCGTCGGCAAACCCGGCACTGTATTCCTCGAACCAGGCCAGCTCTTCGGCGACCAGCGGGTGGGCTTCCACATACGTGTTGGCAAAAGCGGTCCGGATATCCGGTGTTTCGAGATCATGGGTGGTCTTGCGGACATAGGCGGCGAGTTCGTCGCCGTCGGCCCGGACGCGTTCGAAGAAGGCGTCGTCCGCGATACCCTCGGCCCGGAGGTACTTCTCCAGCCGCTCCAGCGGGTCTTTGGTCCGCCACAGGGCTTCTTCGGCGGACCCGCGGTACTTGGTGGGATCATCGGCCGTGGTGTGTGCCCCGACCCGGTACGTGAACGCCTCGATCAGGACCGGACCGTTGCCCTCGCGGGCCTGTTCCAGCGCCCATTCCGTGACGGCGTGGACGGCGATCACGTCATTGCCGTCCACCCGGATGCCCGGGAAGCCGTAGCCCTTGGCGCGGTTAGCGAGCGGGATGCGGGTCTGCACCGAGCTCGGCACGGAGATGGCCCAGTGGTTGTTCTGGCAGAAAAAGACCACAGGCGCCTGATAGGACGAGGCGAACACCATGGACTCATGGACATCGCCTTCGGAGCTGGCGCCGTCGCCGAAGTACACCATGACGGCCGCCTTGGGCTCCCCGGCCTCTGCGCCGGCCCCGCCCGCCGCAGCGGCCGCCAGCTTCTGGTCCCGCTGGATGCCCATGGCATATCCGACGGCGTGCGGGGTCTGGGCGGCCAGGACCAGCGTATAGAGGTGGAAATTCGTGTCCTTGGGATTCCAGCCGCCGTTGGACACGCCCCGGAACTGGCGCAGCAGCTCGGCGAGATCCACGTTGCGTGTCAGGGCGACACCGTGCTCGCGGTAGGTCGGGAAGATATAGTCCTGCGGCTGGCTGGCGCGCCCGGAACCGATCTGGGCGGCTTCCTGCCCGGTCAGCGGGACCCACAGGGCCAGCTGGCCCTGCCGCTGCAGGGCGGTGGCTTCGACATCAAATCGGCGGATTTTCGCCATATCGGCGTAGAAACCCCGTAGGGTCTCCGGATCAAGCTTCTCGGCGTACGCCGAGAAAACCGGATCGGAGCCCAAGTTGCCGTCTGGGCCCAGCAGCTGGACCATGGGCTCCGCCGGGGCGCCCAGGCGGGCTTCGGCTTCCGCCTCGAGCTGGTCATCCATGTCGGTTCCGTCGAACTCGGTAGAGGGCAGATGTGTGGCGCCCATACCGTCTCCTTGCTTGCCGCATCCGAATGCGCCGCAATCGCTGGGATATATGCCAAACCGGGAATACATTCCCGGTTTGGCATATATTTTGGCTTACTCGTCCTTACTCTAGCCGCACGGCGCGGCTGAAACGCGTCACGTTAATCGCTAGGAACGCCGTGGTGGTTTTGTATAGATCGCACAGAGCTCCAGGAAGCGGGTGTTGGCGTCCGTTTCGCCAATACTGACCCGGACCCCCTCCTCGCCGAAGGCACGCACGGAAAGCGCACGTTCCGCGGCCAGGGCGGCGAATTCCGCACTGTTCGCGCCCAGATTCAGCCAGACAAAGTTGCCCTGGGCCTCCGGAACGAACCATCCAAGGTCCCGCAGTCCGGCCGTGACCCGGTCCCGCTCGTCGACCAGGCTTTGTACCCTTTCTACAACGTCGTCGAAGTGCTCAAGCGACGTCACCGCGGCGGTTTCCGCGATCTGGGACACCGCGAAGGGCGTGGCTGTGACGCGCAGGTGCTGCGTCAGTTCCGGCCGGGAGACGCTGTAGCCCACCCGAAGTCCGGCGAGGCCGTGCGCCTTCGAAAACGTCCGCAGGACGACGACGTTTGGGTACTTGCGGTACATGGCGATGCCGTCCACGGCGTCCTCGGCCCGCACGAATTCCTGGTAGGCCTCGTCAATGACCACCACGACATCCGAAGGAATGGCCTTGATGAAGGCCTCCGTTTCCTCGGTGGTCAGAATGGGGCCGGTCGGGTTGTTGGGCGTGCACAGCAGAATCATCCGGGTCCGAGCCGTCACCGCGGCTGCCATGGCTTCGAGGTCATGCCGCCCGTCCGCGGTCAACGGGATCCGCACGCTTTCAGCTCCAGCCAGTCCGACGCAGATCGGGTAGGCCTCGAACGACCGCCACGCGTAGATGACTTCGTCGGCTTTGCCATCGTCGTTTTGGCCGGCAAACGTGGTCAGCAGCTGGTTCAGGGCACCCAGGCTGCCGGCGCCGGTGACGATGTCCTCCGCGGGAACCTCGAGGAACCGGGCGAGTGATTCGCGCAGCTTGCTGCTGAGCGGGTCCGGGTAGCGGTTGAAGTCGGTCTGCGCCGCGATGGCCTGCTGCACTGCAGGGATCGGGGGCAGCGGGTTCTCGTTGGAGGAGAGCTTGTAGCTGACCAGCCCCTCCACGGGGACGGGCGGTTTTCCAGCCGCGTAGCGAGGGAGGAGGTCTACCACCGGACGGGGCCTGATGCCCCCGGCCGTGTTCTCTGATGAAGTCATGCCAACTAGCCTACTTCGGGTCCCTGCCGGGATAAGAGAATATGGGGGATATGGTCCCTGCCGCTGCCGTCGGGCGTATGACAGCATGGGGCCATGCGCTCATTTTTCGTACGAGTCATCATCAACGGACTGGCCCTGGCCATCGCCTGCTGGATCCTCACCGGCCTGGATATTTCCACCGCGGGTGGCAGCACTCTCAGCATCATCCTGGGCTACCTGTTCATCGGCCTGATCTTCGGTCTGGTCAATGCCTTCGTGAAGCCAATCGTCAGCCTCCTCTCCCTGCCGATCACCATCCTCACTTTGGGTCTTTTCACGGTTGTCATCAACGCGGGAATGCTCTACCTGACGTCCTGGATCAGCAGCTACACCACGGTGCACTTCACCATTGACTCTTTCTTCTGGACGGCGGTGTTCGCCGCCATCATCATCAGCGGCGTGTCCCTCGTGGCCAGTTTCCTTCCCGCGCTCGATCGATAGGAGCCGATCGCTAGTAGCCGGGTGCTCCGGTGCGGGCCGGGCTACGTCCGGGGCCCGGGCGCTGGTTCCCTGCCTTCCCTGACCGCGGCGACGGAGCCGGAGCCGGAACCGCGGGCACCTCCCGCACCGCAGGCCTGGCGTCACGACGGAGCGTGAAACGACTCACCATCGCCGTGCCGCCGGTTCCCACCACAGCGGCCAGCGCCGCAGTCGAGTCACGCAACGTGCTGTCCCGGCTCGTCGAGATGAGTGTGGCACCATCGGCGTAGTTCTCGAGCCGGTGCCCCGGTCCCAGGCCGAAGTCCTTCAGGGGCGGAATTTCCAACGGGTTGGTGAGCGTTACTGTCACCCGGTCCCTGGTATCCGGGTTGGCCTCACCGTCCGCGCCCGGCACCCAGTCCTGCTCGTGTTCCAGGTGCAGGCTGCGGATCCCCGGTGCCGGGGTGATGGCGCCGACGGGCGAGCCCGCCGTCAGCACGAACTTGAGGTCGTACTCCGCCAGGAAAGCCCGGTCCTTGCTGAGATTCATCGCGTGGATCCCGCCCTGGCTGTAGCCGACAGCCACGAGCCGATCGCCGGGGGTTGCTCCGGCCTGCTGCAGGGCCCGCCGGATGGCAGCGGCTGTCGATGCCGAGTCGTAGCCCAAGGCCTCCGCGATTCCGGCGGGATCAAAGGGGTTGGCGCCTTCCGGTGTGCCTCCGAGCTGGGTCCCGGGAATGATCACCACCCATGCCGGCCGTCCCGTTCCGTCAACTTCGATGACCTCAATCCGGCCGGCCTGTTGTCCCACGGCTCCGGCCCGCCGCAGCAGTCCGGCCGGTGAGAGGTCGACCTTGGCGGAAAACGTCTCGCGGGCCACGACGCTGACCGGGCTGGGCTTGAGAAACATGAGTCCTGGCGCTTCCGACGCCTCGCGCACCAGGCCGCGGATGTCGGTGGGCCCGCGCAGGGATTCGAGCACTGCGGCCAAGGGCGCCGGCAGGCCAAGCATCGCCGCAAGGCTCCGGGGCGCAGTGGCTATCCAGTCCTCGACGGTGTCGCGCACACCGGGGAGGGCGAAGGGTTCCGGGGCCGCGCCGTATTCGGTGCCGCGAAGACCCAGCCGAAGCAGCAGGGCGTTCCGCGCTTCGGCATATTCGTACTCCCGGTAGCTGGCGCGAACGTCGTCGCCGATGCGCTGCAGCTGGGACCGGACGCGGCCGACGTCCCCGCCCGCCTCTCCCACCGCGATGATGGCGTTGCTCCCGCTGGTATAGGAGTCGCGCTGATAGGGAAAGAGCGCGTGTTTCACGGCGTCTGCCTCCACCTCAACCGACTGCAACCGCCGGACCAGCCCGTCCAGTGCCGCGGCGCCGGCAAGCAGTTCCTCAAACTGGAAGCTGAGCCCTCCGATTCCGCCCCGGATGCGCAGGATCCCGTCGGGTGGTGGCGCGGAAACCCGGGGCGCGCCGCCGGAGTCTACCGGCGTGGCGTCGGCCATCAGGGGCCCGTCCGGCCCGTGGAGAGAGTCACGCTCTGGGCGTGGCGGCTGACAACGGCCACAGCGTCCAGCAGCGCATTCCGGCTGCGGCGCAGCGCCGCCGCCTGCAGGGACAGGGTCAGCCGATAGGCGCGTCCGGCCGGCGACTGCCAGGTCTGCAGCTCAAGTCGGGCCACGGCGGCCAGCACGGCGTCTGCCTCATCGGCGCACCGCGCAACGCGCGCGGCGAGCTGCTGGACTTCGTAACTGCGCGAGGCACACGCGAGGGCGTCGGCGGCGGTCACGCCAAGAACTGCCGTGCCATGCACTGCTGTGCTGCCCGCCGGGCCGGGCGGCATCCCGCTGTCCTGCGCTACCCAACTGCCCTGCGCTACCCAACTGCCCCGTGCTGCCCAACTGCCCTGTGCTGCCCAACTGCTCATGACACCGACGCTAACGGGAGGCACGACCCCGCTGAAGAGCGCGGTCGGGCTATGTGGAAAACCTCACTGAGCGCCGTGCACAGCGGCCGGACTATGTCACAGGCGATGTCACACGGTGATGTCATAAGGACGGGCGCGCTTAAGGCCCGGCGGGACTTCGTGAAAGAATCGGCACATGCCTGAAACTGCCGCCACAGCTGATACCCGCACGCCGTCCGGACGCCTGGCACTTGCCGCGTCGGACCGACACATCGCACTCGGCCCGCTGGACGGCCGCTACCAGTCCGCCGTTGCGCCGCTGGTGGACTACCTGTCCGAGGCGGCCCTGAACCGCGACCGCGTGGCCGTGGAGGTTGAGTGGCTGATCCACCTGACCGGGAACAGCGTCCTGCCCGGCGCCGGCCCGCTCACGGCAGCGCAGCAGGAGCAGCTGCGCGCGATCGTCACGGAGTTCGACGCCGCATCTGTCACCGAACTGGCCGAGATCGAGGCGGTGACGGTGCACGACGTCAAGGCCGTCGAGTACTACATCGGCCGCCGACTGCCCGGCATCGGGATCGATCACCTGACCGCCCTGGTGCACTTCGGCTGCACCTCGGAGGACATCAACAACCTCTCCTACGCCCTCGGCATCAAGGGAGCCGTGGAGGACGTGTGGCTCCCCGCGGCCCGCGCCCTCGTGGCCCAGATCAGCGCCATGGCCGAGGACAACCGTGCAGTGCCGATGCTCTCCCGCACACACGGCCAGCCGGCCACGCCCACCACGCTGGGCAAGGAACTGGCCGTCATTGCGCACCGGCTCAACCGCCAGCTGGATCGGATTGCCCGGACCGAGTACCTCGGCAAGATCAACGGCGCCACCGGCACGTATGCGGCCCACGTCGCCTCCGTCCCGGGCGCCGACTGGGAGCACGTGGCGAAGAGCTTCGTCGAGGGCCTCGGCCTGACCTGGAACCCGCTGACCACCCAGATCGAAAGCCACGACTGGCAGGCAGAACTCTATGCCGACGTCGCGCGGTTCAACCGCATCCTGCACAACGTCTGCACCGACATCTGGAGCTACATCTCGATCGGCTACTTCGTGCAGATTCCGGTCGCGGGTGCCACCGGCTCCTCGACCATGCCGCACAAGGTCAACCCGATCCGGTTCGAGAACGCCGAGGCCAACCTCGAAATCTCCTCCGGCCTCCTGGACGTGCTGGGTTCCACCCTGGTCACCTCCCGCTGGCAGCGCGACCTCACCGACTCCTCCTCGCAGCGCAACATCGGCGTGGCGTTCGGCCACTCGCTGCTCGCCATCTCCAACGTCGCCAAGGGCCTGGACCGGCTCAAGGTTGCCGGGGACGTCCTGGCCGCGGACCTGGACACCAACTGGGAGGTCCTGGGCGAGGCCATCCAGATGGTCATGCGCGCCGAGGCGATCGCTGGCGTCGAGGGCATGGACAACCCGTATGAGCGGCTCAAGGACCTGACCCGCGGACACCGCGTGGACGCCGCGCGGATGCGGGAATTCGTCCAGGGCCTGGGCCTGTCTGCGGACGCCGAAGCCCGGCTTCTGGCGCTGACGCCCGGACGCTACACCGGCATCGCGGACAAGCTGGTGGATCACCTCAAGTGAGGCTCCTGCTCATTCGCCACGGCCAGACGCCCGGGAACGTGCTTGGGCAGCTGGACACCGACCATCCGGGCCCCGGGCTGACGGAACTCGGCGAGCAGCAGGCGGCCGCCCTGGCGCGGTCGCTGGCAAACGAGCGGATCGGCCTTCTCTACGCTTCGACCCTGATCCGGACCCAGATCACGGCACAGCCGCTGGCCACCCTGCGGGGCCTTGACGTGGGGATTCTCGCGGGCCTGCGGGAAATCGAAGCCGGGTCCCTGGAGAAGCTGACGGACCGCGAATCGCACCTCCGCTACTTCGGGACGGTCGCGGCCTGGACTGCTGGGGATCTGGACCGCCAGATGCCGGCCGGCCCCAACGGCCACGAGTTCTTTGACCGTTTCGATGACTCGATTGCCAGGATTGCAGGCGCCGCCGAGGGCGTTGCCGGCTCCGGGGCGGTGGCCGTGGTGAGCCACGGCGCCGCCATCCGGGTCTGGGCCGGGGTGCGTGCCGTCAACGTGGAACCTGAATTCGCGCTCCGCCATGTCATCGCCAATACCGGCATTGTGGCGCTGGAGGGCGATCCCGACGCCGGGTGGCGGCTCATCCACTGGGACGAAAGTCCCGTGGGCGGCCTGGTCCTGGCGGATCCGACGGCGGAGGATCCCACCGGCCGTCCGGCGTAGCGCAACGCTTACCGGCAGGAAACACAGCCGAAACCGCCGGCGCCTAGCCTTGGGCTGCATAACCCTTCGGCGAATCGAGGCAGTGATGCAGACCAACCCGCGGCTCAACATCCGTCAGGTCACGTGGGCGAACCCCGTCGGCGCGGACCTGAGAGCCGCCCAGCAGGCAGAACTCGACGCCCGTTTCGGCCGGCCCGACCACGAACCCGGCCCGCCGCCGTCGGAAGCTGACACCGCGGTGTTCCTGGTGGCGCACGACAAAGCATCCGGTCAGCCGGTCGGCTGCGGCGGTCTTCGGATGCTGGATACCCACACCGCCGAAATCAAGCGACTCTATGTCCTGCCGTACACCCGCGGCTCGGGGGTGGCGAGTTCCATCCTCGCGGCCCTCGAAGCGCACGCCCACGCGCTGGGGACCACCACCCTGACCGCGGAAGCGGGCTCGGTGCAGACCGACGGGCGGCAGTTCTACGAGAACTCCGGCTTCGTGTCCGTGCCGAACTTTGGACCGTATATCGGCGTGGAGCACTCGTACTGCTACGCGAAGCCGATCGATTCGCACAGCGCAGCCCACACCGCCATGGCGTGAGGCCGCCCGGGGCCGCGGACCGGGGCGGCCCCCGCTGGGCCCGCCATCCCGGCATGATGCGTCACACAACGCCGGCCGGCACGGAGTCGGCTACCCTCGCACTATGGAATCGGCCGACATCACGTTCCGCACCCGCAAATGGGTGCGGCACGAGGACCTCAACGCGAACGGCACGCTGTTCGGCGGCAGCCTGCTGAAGTGGATCGACGAAGAGGCGGCCATTTACGCGATCCTGCAGCTGGGCAACGGCCGGGCCGTCACCAAGTACATCTCCGAAATCAACTTCGTCAGCTCTGCGGTCCAGGGCGACCTGATCGAAATGGGCCTGACCGCGACCCGCTTCGGCCGGACGTCGCTGACCATGCGGGCCGAAGTCCGGAACATGATTACCCGGCAGAGCATCCTCACAATCGAGGAAATCGTGTTCGTGAACCTGAGCCTGTCTGGCAAGCCTGAGCCGCACGGATACACGGAAATCACCTATGACCGGGACCGGATTCCGACGCACCACCTGACCGAGACGCTGGAACAGGACTAAAGCGGCCACGACCCGGGCCCGCCTGTCACGGTGCCTGTCACGGTGCCGGCGGACTGTGCCCCTCGCTCAGGTCCAGAATTCGTCGGCCTTGGCCGTGTCCTCGAAGAATTCCCGCCCCTCGGCGATCTGTCCATCGCGGACGACGAACGTAATGACGGTGGCCATGTCCAAGGTCTTGCCGTTGGCCTCCCCGTGGGTTTGCTGGATCGCGACGGTGTGTTTTTCGCCGCCGACGATGTCCTCGACGTTGGCCTGGAAGTGACCTTGGGTTCGTGCCCCGAGTTCACCAAAGTACGCCAGGACCGCGTCGCGGCCCGCTTTGGTTCCAGACAGCACGCCGCTCCCGGCGACGTACCAGACGGCGTCCTCCGCGAATATCTCGCTGAGGGTCGCCATATCCCCTGCGTTGAAGGCCGCGTACCCCCGCCGGACCAGTTCAACATTCTCTGCCGTTCCCATGATCGGACACCTCTCCGTCATCCTTGTCGGGTTGTGCTGGGACGGTTAAAGGCTAGTCCTGGCCCCAAGGCCTGTCGATGGAAATATGCACCCTTTCCGGCCTCTTGGCCCACGTCCCGGCGGGTTCGGCCGGCCCGGGCTGTGGGAGAAATCGCCGGCGTCGGGCCTGCCTAGGAACGGCGTCCTGGCGAGATCCCGCGGCGGGACCTCAGGCGGCGCCACGCCCCGGGCGCCAGCACGACGGCGATGCCGACGGCAGCGCCGATGACCGTTTCCACAATCCTGTCGCGGAGCAGGATGCCGGGCGGCACAGGTGCCACCAGGAGCGTGGAGGTCAGAGCCAGCGGCGTGACGAAGACTTGCGCCAGCATGTACTGCCGCGCGATGAACATCTCGGCGCCGAACTGGCACGCGGCAATCACCAGCACCGTCTGCCACGGCGTCGGTTGCAGGAGGAGGATCCCGGCGAGCAACACGAGACCCAGCGCGGTGCCGGCGATGCGCTGCAGGCCGCGGCTGACGCGGTGCCGGGTGGTGTGTCCCACGAGCGGGACGACGGCGGCCACCATCGCCCAGTAGTTGTGGCCCACCCCGAGCCATGCACCGGCCAGGGTCCCCAGCGTTCCCGCCAGTCCGGCCGCCACGAGGTAGCCCGCGCTTTCCTGCCACGCGGCGCGCTCCTCGGCCGGCGTCAGGCTCACGGGCTTCGGGCTCACCCACGGGGCCTGGCGGCCAAGGGCCACGCGGGAGGACTGGCCGAGCAGCAGGGAGAAGGCGACGGTGAGCACGGCCACCAGCATGCACTGCCACAGCGGCGGCTGGTTGGGGATCGACGCGATGGCTGCAAAGGCAAAGATGTGGAACAGCGAACCCGAAGGACGCAGCCGCCATCGCGCCACCACCAGCGAGCAGGCGCCCGCCACCACGGTGGTGGCCCCCACCAGCACCCACGTGGTGCCTTCGGCCGAGAGCCGGGCCAGCGCGTCCACCCGCGCCGTGAGGGCGGCCAGGAACATCACCAGCAGCATGAGGCCGCCGGCCCGCACCTGGAGAGTGAGCCGCCTGGCATGCGGCTCATTCCGGCCGTAGATGCCGGTGAAGGCGCCGAAGGAGGCAAAAATTGCCAGATCCAGCCTTCCCAGCAGCATCAGGGTGATCAGCGGGACGAACACGCCCACGGCGCAGCGGAAAGCGACCCGGTGGTCTTTGTTTCCCGGCGCGATGGTGAACATGTCGGCGAGCAGCTTCACGGCAGCAACCTCACGGGCGCACCTTCGTGGGGCCGCCTCACGGCGCGGGTTGCACGGGGACGCGGCCTCACAGGCTTGCTTTCATGAGTTGGAGCGCCTTTCGCAGCGGGTCGGAGTGTTACGGCGGCGGCGCTGGCATCCATGGTGGATTTTACTCCGGATCCCCGCGGCTGGAGCACCGGATCCTGGTGAACGGGATCCGCCGGAACCCAGGCGAAGTGGTAGCGTCTATCGGTTGAATCAAGCACCTGTGGATCAGACAGCCGATTCACGGCTCAGACATCCAGCAACGCACACCGGAGGTTCCCCATGCTCAAAGGATTCAAGGATTTCATCCTTCGCGGCAACGTGATCGAACTGTCCATCGCCGTCGTCGTCGGCACCGCCTTCACGGCGCTGGTCAGCGCCTTCACGTCCAACATCGTGAATCCGATCATCGCCGCGGCCGGCGGGGTCAAGACCCAGGGCTTGGGCTTCCACATCTGGCCTGGCAACGATAAGACGTTCGTCAACTTCGGTGCTGTGCTCACGGCCTTCCTGACCTTCCTCATCACTGCCGCGGTGGTGTACTTCATCTTCGTGGCCCCAATGAACCGGATCAACAGGATGGTCAAGAGCCGGCTGAGCGCGGCCGAACCCGAGGAACAACCGATCCCGGCCGACACCGCCCTGCTGGCCGAGATCCGGGATCTGCTGGCCGGGCTGGCCGGCCCGGAATCCGACGGCGGCCGCGCCGGCGCTCCGGGAACCGCAGGGGTGCACGCAGCGGGGACCGCAAGTCCGCATCTGGAGGAGGATGCGGACGAGGACAGCCCCCGCCACGCCGCCAGCCGTTAGCGGCCAGTCCCGGCCGCCCTCGAGCCATCTCCCGTAGCCCTCAGCGGCGGTCCGAAACCGTCACGCGGCGGCAATCCGGCCGAAACAGCGGGCCGGAATCATGGGAGCATGACGCGCAACGCCGCAGGCAAAAACCCAGCCAAAGCCCAGTCCCCCGCCACCTCCGAGTTGAGCTGCGAAGTCTGCGGCCAAATGCCCGAACCGCCCAAGACGCGGCTGACTTTAGCCAATATCGCCGTGATGCTTCCCATCGAATTGCTGGTGCATGCGGCGGTGGTGGGAACGCACTTGCCCTATGTTGCCAAGGTTCTGGTTCTGACCATGACCGCGACCATCCTGGTGATCTGGGTAGCCGAACCCTCGGCGGCCCGGATGCTGAGGGGCTGGCTGCATGCCCCGGCCCTGCGGCACCGCAAGCGACTCGACGCTGCGCCTGCCCTGTGGCGGGCCCGGACTGTCCTGAAGGACAGGCCCGGGTCGCTGCAGAAGCTCACCCAGGCATTGGCCGGGCTGGAGACGAATATCCTCAGCATCCACGTTCACCCCGTGCCCGGCGGCGTGCTGGACGAGTTCGTGCTCTCCGCACCGTGGGACGTCCGCGAAAGCGAACTCCTGCGGACACTGCGTTCCGGCGGCGGAGCCGATCCGCATGTCTGGCCGACCACGGCCCTGGCCATGGCCGACGGGCAAACGGGGGCGCTGAGCCTGGCCGCCCGGATCGCCGCCAGCCCGCAGGAGCTGCCGCTGGCCGTCGCGGAACTGCTGCGGGCCAGGATCGTCACGGGACCCGGCACCGGCAGCGCCGAGGTGCCACCGTCCGCCGACGGGACGGTAATGAAGATCCCTACGGCATGGCACGGACCCATCACCTTCTCGCGGCCCGGTGAGCCGTTCACACCGGCCGAATCCGCCCGCGCGCACCGGCTGGCCGAACTCGCGGAGATCCTGGCGCACCGGAGGGCAACACAATAAGCAGTCTTCCGGTCGAACCGAAGGAAGGCACGGTCGTTGGTTCAGGAAGTCACTGACTTCGGGACCGGTCACCCGGGCTAGGAACGGCCAACAGGGAAGATGGATCCCGTGGCTCGATGCCGGAGACCACGTCGTCCCGCGGCAAAGACTGATCGGGCGCCACGTGCCGGCGCTGGACAGGTGTCTCGGCACGCTGGCGCCGAACCCTGACGGCATCTTGGGCAGGCCTCGACTCCGCCCGCCGCCGTTCCCTGCCCAGCTCCAGCGAGCGGGCGACGGAAACGGAGCCGAAAACCAGCAGTGCTCCTCCGACCGCCACTATGATCAGGGTGCGGAGCCGGCTTGAAAACATCTCCTTTGCCTGACCGGGTCCGTCTACCGGAAGCGCGGAGAATAAGTACAAATTATCCGCGCCATTGATCGTCTGTACATCGTGCAGGGTCGTGGTGAGCCGTTTGCCTAGGGCCAGGGCCGTATCGACAGCCTGCGTCGGCGATGTGCCCGAGGCTGAGAGCTGAAGCATCATACCGGACGAGGAGCTGCTGGACTGGCCCACCGAGTACTCCACTCCGAGGCCCTGCTTCTTCAGCTGTTCCCCGACGTCCTGGGATCCAAGTTTGGTGATGATCACCTGGGCCAGCAAGGTATTGTCGGCGCTTCTGAGATAGGGGTTGTCCGAGTTCAGCGCCGCCAGCTTGGGGTTGGCTTGCAGTTCTTCGGTGGTTGGAGTCTTTGGCGTCAACAGGGCGTACGTCATGGTCGCCTGATAAGTGCGCTGAGCGAAGAACATGACGTATGCACACGCTGCGCACGTTAGCAGAACCATGGGCAGCGCCACCCATTTGTGCCGCCACAGGGATTTGAGTACCGAAATCGGGTCCATAATTTTTCTTCCTACCCCCAGGGAACAGGCGCCGCCAGAGCTCCGGACGGAGCCTCCTGGGCTTGTTCGAGTTGATTCTTAACCATCAGCCAAGTGGTTCCGGACAAACCTATGAAAAACGGGCACAGCAAGGCGAAGACGCCGAAGGACATGGAGTCGAAAGTTCCCGACGCGACAGTGGCGATGAGTCCGGCAGCGGCAGCGGCAGCGGCAAGCAACTTAAGCTGCTGCGATTGCGCATTCCTCGCCGCCGTCAGGGCGGCCAGCGCCGGTACCGCCAGATATGCCACGAGGGCGACTAACCCGATGACCCCCATCGTGACGGCGGCCAGAAGGTATTCGTTGTCGAAGATGTCTCTCTGATGTGCGGGCATCCAGGTCCCCGGCCCGGAGCCGAACCAGGGCCGGTCGGATACCATCCGGAGCACCAGCGGGTAGTCGTCCGTCCGGGCCGACACGGAGGAATCCGAGCTCCCGGCTGTCGAGGTGTTGAACATCGTGGAAATGAGCCCAGGCACCGCAATGAACAGGCCGGCGACACCCACCGGTACCACGATCGCGGTCCATTGCCGGGCAATCCTCGGCAGAAAGGGCACGCAAATCACAAGGGCGATGGCGAGACCGATCAAGGCGGACCGGGAGACCGTCAGGGCATTCGCAGTAATCAGTAACCCCACGACCGACCAGTGCAGCCACGAGGGTCCCCGCCTGTCATACAGCGCCCGCCAGACACTTAACGGGACCAACATGGCACTGACCACCCCCAATTCAATGGGATGCATCGTGGTTCCGGAGACGCGCATTAGCGCGGAACGTGGTTGGAACACCGTACCTGCGTTGTCGTCCACGAAGCCCACCATGACCACTCTGAACCACTCGACCGGGTTCGTGTGGGTTAGGAACTGGATGAGGGCGACGACGCAGCAGACCGCCCCGCCGGCCAGGATCCAGCGGACCAGTACCATCGCATCCTCGAGACTCCGTACGGTTTCCGTCGTCACGAAGGCAATTCCGGCAGCGGCAAAGACCAATAGCATCCAGCGATCCGCTGCCGCCCGGCCCAACACTGTACTTGCGCCGCTCAGACCGGCAAACAAGTGCCCATAGCTGACACAGGAAGCTACGAGGAGCAACAGTACCGCCGCTCGGCCCGGGTGGGCGAAGCCCACCGGATCGTGGAGTGCCAGTGCACTGGATACTGCCCACAAACCAAAGAGGACCAGGGCAAGAAGTTGCGGGAGGCTTCCGCTGGCACCCACGGGTTCCAGAACCAGGTATGGCGGCACGGCCACGACGGAAAACACGGTGACCTTGAGGAGCATCGGGGGGCCAGCATGCTCCCGATCCCTGACCGTCGGCGGATTTGTGTACGTGCTCAGCACGGGGACCCGCCCTTGGCCGCAGGCCCGTGGCTGCTCTCGTCTCGCTCCGAGCGTTCGGCGCCCTTCGAGCCCCGGCGGCCCGCCACCGCGAATCCCAAATATAAGGCGGCGTTCACCGCGGACAACGGAGCGCGGCGAGCGCCGACGACCTCGGTGACGGTGTGCCCCACAGTGTGGCGGGTCGTGACGGGGCCGGGCAACGCCGCCCAGCGATCCTCGGACACGACAGTCCACAGCACGCCGGCGCGATCCGGTTTCCAGCAGCGCAGGAGTTCGGACAAAACAAGAACTGCGTGAAACGCGCCTGCATAGGCTGCCGAGTGGTACTTGCGGACATAACGAACGCGGTTGACGGCCATCAGGGCATTGAGCTCCGCCGACTCACCGGACCCTCCGCCTTTGTGGGTCATGGCGGCCGCAGGTTCATACCAGACCCGCTGGCCGAGCATCCTCATTCGATGGAAGAAATCCGTCTCTTCCGAGTACAAGAAGTACGACTCGTCCCACGGCAGTGCGTCCGCCAGGGATCGCTGAACCATGAGCGCGGCCCCGGTTGCCCATTGCACCGGATGGGCGTGGGCGTAGCTTTCGGCGTTGAAATCGGTTGTGGCAAGCCAGCCGGGCCGATCCGGGGCACGTCGCCCCAGGAACGCGTCGCCGATGGCCCGGGTGATGCTGGGTTCGCGGTACAGGCTGGGGAGGGTGGCGTCCTGGCTGTCGACCAGCCGGGGCACGACGGCCCCGGCGCGGGAGGCTTGGAGCCGGTTCATCATCACCGCTAAGCTACCTCGCTTGACCAGGAGGTCCGGATTGAGTATCACCACGGTTTGGGCGTCGCCCGCCCGGCGCAAAGCGGCATTGATGCCGGCGGAGTACCCCAAGTTGCCGCCGGTGCCGAATGCGATAACGTCCGGGTGCCGCCGCTGGACGAGTCCGAGCGTGCCGTCGCGGGATGAATTGTCGGCGACGAGTACCCGCAGGGTCAGATCGGACGTTTCGGCCCGCAGGCTGCCGAGAAGGGCGTCAATGTCACCGGCGCTGTTATAAGTGACGACAACGACGACGGCGTCCGCTGCGCCATCAGGTCCGGTGAACCGGCCCGGCGATCGGGGCGCCGGCGTGCCCGACGGCAGGACATCAGGCACCGCCGGCGGTACAGCAGACGAATCCGTCCGCAGCTTCAGGTAGGAAGGTGCTCCGCCGAGCAGGTACCGTCCGGCAAGTCGCCGGGGTTCCAGAGCGAGCCGGTAGCCCCATTCAAGACCGTGGTCGCTGACCCACTTGGGGGCCCGGCCCATCCGGCCTGCCAGGAAGTCAACGGCAGCGCCGAAGGCCAGAAGTACTTCGGCGCCGGTGAGTCCTCCGTAGCGGTCTATCCACAGCTCCTGCCGGGGTTTGCCGAGCCCCACATAGAGCAACTGCACCCCGGACTCGGCTATCTGCCGAGCAAGGGCTTCCGAGTCCGGCCCGGAGGCCAGGGCATTCCGGGCCGGTGACCACATGCCTGCGATCTGGAGCCCGGGTTGGTCCCGAACGAACTTTTCCGCGAGCAACCGCTGGCTAGCCTCCGAACCGCCCAGGAATCCGACCCTCAGACCCAACTCCTCCGCGCGCAGCAGCAGCGGGGACGCCAGATCACTGCCTGCCAGGCGCGGCCAACGACGGCCGGTGAGTCGGTGGGACTGGGCCACCAGGGGTGCCCCGTCCAGCAGGTAGAGCCAGTCCACGGCACTGGCCGGATCGTCATGGAGGGTGCCCGCCCACCGCCTCCCCGCGCCGAAGTGGTTCAAATGGTCCAGGTTCACGGATGCGACGGCCAGTGGCCGGTCTTCACTGCGGACGGCCCGTCCGAGGATCATCTCCAGGGCCGCCTCCGGATCCATCAGATCCACGGGCGTACCGCCCAGAATAACCTTGCTCGTGTCTACGCGTTCCACGACTCCCCCTTGAGCGTTTCCTCGGGCAACAGCTGCCCCCTTGCTTCGATGTAGCGGCGCCCGGTGACCGGACAAAGCCAGATTCCGCCATCGTCCTGTTTCAACGGGATCCCGGCCTCCCCTGTCCAGCCCAGCTGTCGGGCCGGCACGCCGGCAACTAGGGCGTAGGCCGGCACATCCTTGGTGACGACGGCACCCGCAGCCACGGTGGCCCACTCGCCGATGCAGACGGGAGCGACGCACACAGCACGCGCCCCGATCGCGGCACCTGTGCCCACCGTGACGCCGACGGCCTCCCAGTCGTCGAAGCCCTTGAGCGCACCGTCGGGCGTGATGGCCCGGGGATGCAGATCGTTGGTGAGCACGGCCGCCGGACCGACGAAGACGCCGTCGCCCAGTCGTGCCGGCTCGTAGACGAGGGCGTAGTTTTGGAGCTTGCATTTATCGCCTACCCGTACTCCCGGGCCGACATAGGCCCCGCGGCCAACGTTGCAGTTCATGCCCAGTGCGGCGTCCTCGCGGATCTGCGCAAGGTGCCAGATGCGGGTGCCTTCGCCGATGGACGCGGTTTCGGCCACGTCCGCCGAGTCTGCAATATCTTTCCCCAGGTTGCCGACTCCCGATCCGCGGGACGGCCCGTGCCGTGCCGGCCGGCGAATGCGGATCAGCGCAACGGCCGTGGCTCCCAGAAGTGCTCCCAGCGTATTGGCCATGACATCGCGAAGGCTGGCATGCCGCTGGCTCAGGGCGAAGAACTGCACAACTTCGATCGCCGCTGACGTCGGAAGGCCAATCAACGCTGCCAGCCACCAGCGGCGTACCGGCAACAGGAGGGCAGTGATGACGCCCAAAGGGACAAAGAGGCAGACGTTTGCTGAAGTCTCCACGAATTTGTAGTCGATTCCGGCTGTCAGGGCGTGCTGTTGCAGGACCGAAAGAAGGTCGTCGAGAATACCGGAAACTGGGCGGTCTATCGGCGTGGGCCAGAATCCGATGCAGGCCAGGGCCGCCAGGTAGATCACCAACAGCATCACGATCCCGTACCGGGCGTTCGGGCCGAGGTTCTGCGCGGCATTCATCGCTCGGTCTCCAGTCGGAGGGCGTCCAGCACGCAGCGTGCATCGGTGGCGGTCTCCGGGACGCGAGTGGCCGGCGCCCGGACGCCGCCGAGCCATTCCGCCGGGCCGGTCCCGGCCCTGACGGCTGTCGCGGCGGGACGTAACGGTGCCGTCAAATCCTGCATGCCGCCACCTCCGACTCGACGGCGGCAGCGAAAGCATCCTGAGTTTCTCCCCAGCCAGAACGAGTTCCAGAGGACAGCGTCGCAACGGGCATGCGCGGCACGTCGGTAACGATGCGTCCGAGCGCATCGGCCAGGCCGCCCGGCGTGGCCGGCGCCCAGGCAACATGCGGATGCGGCAGGTCCAGTCGAGCGTAACGGTGGTCGTTGACCACGGGGATCATACCGGCGGCCAGCATCTCTTCCGCGACGAGGGATATGTTGGTGAAGGACATGGCGAGGCCGGCCAGCGCGGAGTTGTAGAGGGTATTTAGCCGGGCCGGAGAGAGCTTTCCGTAGTGGGTGTGCGGGACTTTCCAACTGTTCACCGGGTCTCCGTAGACGTGGATCTGCTGCTCCGGATAGCGCCGGTGAAATTCCTCCAGCGCCAGCCTCGCCAGCAGAAAGCCGCGCCGGTCAGCGGATTCCCTGGCATAGAAGACCACCCCGCTGCGGCTGCCACGGTTTTGCAGCCCATAGACCTCCGTGTCGCACCCGAAGGCCACCACCGAGGACTCGACTCCGACGTTCTCCCTGAGGGCGGCACCGACCATCTCGCCAAGCGCAATGTGATGGAAGCCGAACCGGTAGCTGTCCTCGGCCAGACTGTAGAGGCTGCCGCGGGGATAGAAGAACGGTTCGAAATCCTGGACGAAGTAGAACCGGTGCATCCCGGCGCGGCCGCGGCTTGCCAGGACGTGGGCTGTATCCCAGGAACTTGCCACACAGGCGTCGAAGCCCTCAAGGCGGTCCGGCGCCGCCTTGATGTCGGCGGACAGATCCGGCCAGTGCCTTCTGATCACTCCCCGCTGGCGGTTCAGGTCCCCGCCGTGGCGGTCGTACAACAGGATGGTGCACCTGTGTCCGCGTTGTTCCATTCCGCGTACCATACGAAACAGGGTGGTGTGGCCGCCGGACCCTGGGCCTGGGGGCGTACACAGCCAAGCCACGGCAAGCCCGGGGCCATCGTTGCTGCCTGGCATCGCGGAGGCCAACTGCAGCCTCGTCGAATCCGCAACGTCGTGGGGCAGCAGGGGGAAGTCCAGTGCAGCCGTTTCGAACCTGGACTCCAGATGGCGGGCCGCGCGTCGAGCGATGCGCCCGATGACGTCCCCCGTCCCGGCAGTGCGGACCCGGCGCAGCAGCCCGGCCGCAGCGGAGTGTTCCAGTACCATCTCAGAACACCCCGTTCCGACGCCAGTTCCGCCAGCGG
This sequence comes from Arthrobacter sp. YAF34, assembly GCF_052113245.1. NCBI lineage: Bacteria > Bacillati > Actinomycetota > Actinomycetes > Micrococcales > Micrococcaceae > Arthrobacter > Arthrobacter sp. YAF34. The sequence continues at coordinate 41,398 of NZ_JBFRCV010000015.1, read as the reverse complement.
AACTCCGATCGGACCCGGCCGACGCCTCGCCGCAGGACCGCCCGGCCCCGGCCCCACGGTTTCGCCGCCGCCGCAAGTGCCGCAGGGTGCGTGACCCGACGCCATGCGGGTCCCTGAGTGACTCCGGGGTCCATGTCCCGTGCCAGCCGCAGACAGAACTCATAAAGCGGGGACGCTCCGTGACCCCGGTCGATCTCGTGGGCGGCGGTGTTGAGGGCCTCGTCCACGAGGGCCCTGGTGGCGGCCTGCCGGAGCCCATGGGCTCCCGCCACTTCTCCGGCGGGACCGGCGAAGAGGACATCGAACGCTTCGCGGCGTTCTTTGAGATCAACTAACGGGTCAACTTCCCTCGCCGACATACTGGCGGGGTGCTCCCGGTGCCAGGCCTGATCCACGCCGTGGATGTAGGCGACGTCGCTGAATGCAGAGATCCGGAGCCAGAGCTCCATGTCATGCGTGTGACGGAGGGGAGCCTGGTAGCCGACTCGTCCCAGGACGGAGCGGCGCATGACGACCTCGGGAGCGGTGATGACGTTGGTTCCGGAGCGGCACCGGTCCGCCAGCCATTTGTGGCCGGGCCAAACCGTCCACGCGCTCGGAGAACCGCGGAAAGCGGGGGGTTCCTCCGTTTCAAAATGCACGGGGCGTCCGTAGATCAGGCCAACCGACGGGTAGGCGGCCGCCACTTGCGTGGCGCGGGCCAGGGCACCCGGAGTGAGCAGATCATCCGCGTCGAGCCGCACCAGGAATTCGCCTGTGGCCGCCTTGGCGCCGTCGTTAAAGGTTTCGACCACACCCACATTCGCTCGGTGGTTGATAACCGCTACGTTTGGGTGGCTCGCCGACAGTTCCCGGGCCAGCTGCAGGCTCGCGTCGGTGGAGGCATCGTCGACGATGATGACGTCCACGGTCACGCCAGCCTGGGTGAGGGCGGATTCCACCGCCTGCCGGAGGTATCGCTCGTAGTTGAAGCAGGAGATCACCACCGTGACAGTCGCGGGGCTTCCCGGCACCGGAGCCGGCAGCGTGCGGACGCGGCGGTTGAGCCGCCCGGCATCCACGGTCGTCATTGCCCTATCGCCTTCCGTAGTTGTGCGGCGACGAATTCCTGCTCCTCGGCCCTGAGCCCCGGATAGATGGGTAGCGAGAGAATATCGTCTGCGAATCGTTCAGCGCGCGGAAAGTCACCGGCGCCGTGGCCCAAGTATGCGTATCCCGGGAGCAGATGAATCGGGACCGGATAGTGGATTGCCGCACCGACGCCGGCGCCGTTCAGTTCCCTGAGCACCCGGTCGCGTCCGGATACGCGGATCACGTACACGTGGTGGACGTGTTCATTGCCCGCTGCGGTACGGGGCAGGACCACGTCGTCGACGCCGTCGAGCAGCTCCGCGTAGTAGCCTGCCGCTTCGCGGCGCTGCCGGTTCCACTCATCAAGCAGGTGCAGCTTGGCGGAGAGGACCACAGCCTGCAGGCTGTCCATCCTCGAGTTGAATCCGACCTCCGGGTGCTCGTAACGGGCCGTGCCGCCGTGGTTCCGCAGGCGCCGCGCGGACTGCGCATACTCTTCTGAGTTGGTCATGAGGGCGCCGGCGTCGCCATAGGCTCCAAGGTTTTTGCCCGGATAAAAGCTGGTGGCGGCCAGGTCTGCCAGGCTCCCGGCGCGGCGCCCGAAGCGCGTTGCCCCTTGGGCCTGGGCCATATCTTCGACAATGAGCACGCCGGGGCCCGCCGCTTCACGGATTTGTTCAATTGGTGCCGCCTGACCATACAGGTGGACGCCGATCACTGCTTTGGTCCGCCGTGTCATCTTGGCCGCGACGTCCCCGGGGTCCAGCAGATAGTCCTCGGTGCAGTCGGCAAGAATAACTTCTGCGCCGGAGCGAAGGACCGCTCCCGCCGTCGCCACGAAGGTGTTGGCCGGAAGGAGGACTTCGTCCCCGCGTCCGATGCCAGCAGATCGGAGGGCAAGCTCGATTGCGTCAGTGCCGTTTCCGACGCCGACGGCGTGGTCCGAACCGCAGTAGCGGGCCCACTCGCGTTCAAACTCCTCCACCGGGGGGCCAAGTATGAAGCTGGATTCCGCAATGACCCGGTTGAAACCTTCCCGGATTACGTCGGCTATCTGTTCCTGCTGCCTGGCGAGGTCCACCAGCGGTACGCGTTGCATCAAAGCGTTCCCCCTTGAGTTGCTGTGGCTTGAGCTGCTGCGGGCTGGGTTGCTGCTGGCCGCCCGGCGCTGGCAGGCGCTGACGCCGGGATCCCTTCTTGGATCATGAGTCGGCGCACGCCACCAACCTGGCGCCCGAACCAGCGTCCGAGCAGGAGCGCATAGACGCCGGCCCCGGCGAGTCCGCCGGCCAGAAGACCCGTCAGCGGGTCCGGCAGCAGCGCCACGGCGACCGAGGCGGCGACCGCCGCCGGCACGGCTGCGAGGGCTGGCGGCCAGAGGCGCCGAGCGACGGCCTTGAGGTCCGCGCCGCTGCGCCGCAGGACAACGGCATAGGCCGGGGCGACGACCAGCGCAGCCGTTGCCAGATGCGCCGCCGCTGCACCTGGGGTCCCGCCCAGTCCTATCCCGGTGAGGATTGCGGGAACGAGGGTGACAATCCAAAGGATTTGGACCACGAGGGTGGCCGAGGATGCTCCCCTCGCCAGCAGGTAGGAAGCCGCTAAATCAAACAGTGTCCGCAGCGAACCGAAGACCCCCAACCAGGCGAGGACGGCTGCCGCCGGCAGCCACCGAGAGCCGTAAACCAGGCCGATGACCGGGCCCGACAGGACCGCCAGCAGCAGTCCGGTCAGCAACGCCACTGCCCAGACCGGCCCCAGCACGACGGCAAAACTCGAGTCCTTCGCCCCGGCCGCGAGGCGTGCGAAGGCCGGGATCGAGACAGACCGCACCACCTGGCCCAACGCGCTCATGGGCCAGTTGGAGACGTTGAAGGCGATGAAATAGAAGCCAAGTGCAACGGGCCCGGCGAGGCGAGAAATCGCGACATTGTCCACGTTCAGGAGGGCCCACGAAAGCATATTCGCCCCGGCCACGGGCAGGCCGAACGAAAGTACCGCCGGCGCCACGGCCCGATCAAAGCCGAACCGGACGCGCTCTCCGGCGAGGACGTACTGCAGCACAAGCGTCACAGCCTGCGACACCAGGCGGCCGACGGCGAGGCCCATGAGTCCCCACCCCGCGAAGACCAGCACCAGCGTAAGTCCTGAACCGATGACGAGGTCTGCTGCGGCGATGGCGAACAGCTTGTCCTGTGCAAACCGCCGTTGCAGCGACGCATAGGGAACCACTCCGGCGCCCGCAAGCATGAAGGAAAACGCCATCACGGAGATCACCGGTCCGGCGGCCGGGCTGCCCAGGAGTTCGGCGACGCCTTGACCGGAAAGGGCCATGATGACTGCAAGCAAGGTGCCCGAGGCCAGGCCGAGCACCGCCACGGTGGGGGCTTTCCGGTCTGGATCTTCGGACCTGATCAGGTCGGTGCTCATGCCGAGATCGGCGAGCGTCATCACAACGGACTGCACGGTCAAGGCGACGGCGAAGACCCCGAATTGTTCGGGTGCAAGGAGCCTGGCCAAGATGACCCCGACCGCGAGACTTCCGAACCGGATCACCAGGCTGTTAATACTGCTCCACGCCAGACCGTGGCCGATCTGGCGCCCCAGACCGTCCTTCGCTGCCTTTGTCATATCCCGAATCGCCTCCATCGGCGCCAGCGCAAGGCCCATCGCCAGCGGTACACCGAGCCGGAGAGACTTTGCCGGAACGTGGCGCTCGGCCGGCGCTGCCGGCGCTGGAGCGAGCCCCAGAGGGGGGTCTTCTCAATATCGCCGTCTGTTTCCAGGGCAAAGCGTGCCAATTCTGTTACGGCAGCCAGAGACTGGTGCGCACCGATAAGATGAGCTGCCTCACGGAGGGCCTCGCGGGCGATGGCGCGCCTCGCTTGTACGGCGAGCAACCCCGTATTCAGGCGCGCAGCATCCGGAACGGCCGCCAGTTGGTCAAAGACTTCACGCCGGGCCCGCAGGTCGGTGAGCAAGCCCCGGTAATCTGTTAGATGCATGTTGGAGCCATGGACGCGGTACAGCGCCTGAATGGGCCCGTTCACCCGCCCGATATCTGCAAGGCAGGCCGCGCGCAGCCAGAGGTCGAGGTCGGCCGCATGAGGCATGTCGGCCCGGTATCCAACCAACTGGTCCATGACGCTCCGCCGCATGACCACTTCTGGGTTGATTATCACGTTGGAGCCCTTGCGGCAGACTATCCGGAGCCAATCTTGCCCAGTCCAGACCGCCCATCTTGGCCGTTTGGCGGCCAGCGGCGGGACGCTGTCCGTGAATTCCATGGCGTATCCATAGACAAGACCAACCTCGGGACGGGCTTCCAGCAGCGCGACTGACCGGCCCAGTGACCCGGGCGCCAGCATGTCGTCCGCGGACAGCAGAACGACGTACTCTCCCATGACCTGCCTGAGTCCGTCGTTGTAGGTGGCGATGTGACCCATATTGCGGTCGTGGACGAGGACGCGGATACGTTCATCCGCCTGGGCGAGGTCCCTGGCCACCCACTGGCTGCCGTCGGTCGAGGCGTCGTCAACGATCAGAACATCCAGGTCGACGCCGCTTTGATCCAGCACCGAGGCCACAGCATCCGGCAGATATCGCCCGTAGTTGTAGCAGGGTATGACAACGGAAACCACAGGGCGGCGCTTCAGTGCCACTGGCCGGAGGATGCGCATCAGCCGGCCCTCCTGGTGCTCCCGATGGCGTGATGCGCAACGCTCGTCCCTAGGCCCGCAATGCCGGCCCGCAGGACACGTGCCGGCACGCCCACCCAAGTCTCGTCATCCGGCACGTCGGTCAGGACGGCCGCGCCCATGCCGATAGTGGCGCCCGCACCGACCGAGGCGCCTTCCCGCACGCACGCGTTCATACCCAAGTAGGCGCCGCGCCCGATCCTGACACCGCCGCCCAGGGATACCCCGGCCGCAAACGTTGCAAAGTCGTCCACGACGACGTCGTGAGTCAGCGTCACGCCGGGCATGACCACCACATGCTCACCGAGGGTGACGCCGGCGGTCAGGGTGACATGGCCCAGCAGGACGCTGCCGCGGCCGATCCTGCATCCGTCCGGGACCCGGACCGAAGGATCGATAACGGTGGCGTACCGGCGGTCCGGGAACCCGAGGCCGGCCAGCCGGTCCACAATCCGGGCGCGCCCGATGCCGGCACCGACGCAGACCGCCACCCCGGCCGCCGGGTAGCCGAGGGCCTCACTGGCGGGGCCCAGGACGGGGACACCGTCCACGATTGCTCCAGTTTTGCCGGGGTCGTCGTCAAGGATCCCAAGGACGTCAAAGCGTCCGCTCGCCCGGACGGCGGCCAGGACTTCACGTGCCAGGCCGCTCGCGGCGATGAGGAGCAGCTCATCCATGCGCCCGCCCCCCGGCCCTCCGGAGGGAGTCGATCACCCGGTATTGCTCCTCCGGCGTCAACTGGTGGTACACGGGAAGAATCACTGTGTTGTCCGTGAGTCGTTCCGTAACCGACAAATCAGCGGAGCCGGTGTCCCGCCCGGCGTACGCGGGCTGCCGATGCGCGGCCATGATGCCCCGCCGGGCCGAGATGCCGTCGCGGGCCAGGTGAGCCAGCACCTCATCCCGTCCCAGTCCAAAGCCCGGAAGGACCTCGAACCAGAACGACTGGAAATTGCTGGTGCCGTACGCGGGGTCCTGGCTGAACCGCAGCCCTTCGACGTCCGCGAGGGCGGACCGGTAACCGGCGACGATGCCGCGCCGCCGGGCGACGGCGTCCTGGAGCCTGCCCAGCTGTACCAGCCCGACGGCCGCCTGCAGATCCGTCATCCGGTAGTTAAAGCCGATCTCCAGATACTCCTCGGCCGGGGCCAGCAGCGCGGCATGCCGATCGTTCGCCGAAACGCTCATGGAATGTTCCCGCAACTGCCGGGCCCGGGCGGCCCATTCCGGGTTCCGCGTCGTCAGCATGCCGCCCTCACCGGTGGTCAGAATCTTGCGGGGATGAAAGGACCAGGCGGCGAGCTCGGCTCCCGCCCCGACCGGATGGCCCCGGTACGTGGACCCTGCCCCGCAGGCCGAATCCTCGATAACCGTGATGCCCCGGGGGTCGCAGAGCTCGCGGATGGGGTCGAGGTGGACCGGCATGCCGCCCTGGTCGACCACGATCACGGCACGGGCGGCCGGCGTCAGGGCCGCCGCGATGGTCCGTGCGGACACGTTCCCGGTGTCCGCTTCGACGTCGGCAAATACCGGCCGGGCGCCAACGTAGGTGGCGGCATTGGCGGTGGCGATGAAGGAGAAAGAGGGAACCACGACGTCGTCGTCCGGGCCGATGCCGGCAACTTTCAGCGCCAGGTGCAGTGCGGTGGTGCAGTTGGAGACGGCGACGGCGTGCGGCGCTTGTTGCGCTGCGGCAAAAGCGTCTTCGAACCTGGCCACGCGGGGGCCCTGCGCCACCCAGCCGGAGGCGATGACCTCGGCGACGGCCTCGGCTTCTTCGGTTCCAAGCCACGGCTTCATGACGTTGATCCGGCTCAGTGCCTGCTCTTGTGCGTGGCCCTGGTCGATGCTCATCGCACGCCGCCCACTCTGGCGGCGGCAATCTCCTCGCGCAGCGGACGCCACCAGTTGACGAGTTCGCGGAGGCCTTCCTCAAGCCCGGTTTCGGCCGTGAACCCGAGATCGCGTGCGGCCGCCGACGTGCCCGCCAGCCGCCGTACGACGCCGTTGACGGCGCGGTCCGGTCCATGCTCCACTTCAAGGTACGAATCCATCGCCCTCAAGAGCGCCTCGGCAAGTTCCAGGAGGCTCGTTTCGGCACCGCTCGCCACGTTGTAGACGCCCTCGCGGACGTCGCTCCCGGCCGCCAGGATGTTGGCCCGGGCGATGTCCCTGGTATGGACGAAATCCATGGTTTGCCGGCCGTCGCCGAAGATCAACGGCGGCTGCCCGTCCGCGATCCGTTCCATCCAGCGCACCAGCACCTCGGTGTACAGGCCGTGCACGTCCATCCGCGGCCCGTAGACGTTGAAGTAGCGCAGCAGCACGTAATCCAGCCCGGTCATGGCGCGGAAGCTGCGGGCCATGCCTTCGTTGAAGGACTTCGCCGCCCCATAGAAGGTGTCGTTGTTGTGATGGTGATGCCGTTCCGTGGTCGGAAACTCCTCCGCCATGCCGTAGACCGAGGCGCTGGAGGCCGCGACGAGCTTGTCGACACGGTGGGCTGCCGCTGCCTCCAGAACGTTGAATGTGCCGTCGACCAGCACCTCCAGGGCGAGTCGTGGCTCTTCCGCGCACTGGGTGATGCGGATGGCGGCTTGATGGAAGACGATATCTTTGCCGCGCGTTAGGTCGTGGACGAGGTCCCGGTCGCGCAGGTCGCCTTCGACCAGATGGACCCGGCCGCTTTCCATGGCCTCGTCGAGATTCGCCCGACGTCCGCGGACAAGGTTGTCGAGGACCTCGATCCGCCCGGCTCCGGCGGCGAGCAAATGATCAACAATGGTGGACCCGATGGTTCCGGCGCCCCCGGTTACCAAGACCGCCGCCCCCTGCAGTGTGCTCATCGTGTTCCTTCCAGCTGAAATTCGTTTCCCGTTACGGCACTGGGCCGTCCGTCCGTGCTGAGGCTGTGGCTGACCGCTTCGAGCACCGAGAGGACCCGGAGGCCGGCGGCCCCGCTGGTCCGCGCGGGCCGCCGCTGCCAGATGCTGTTGGCAAATTCGGTCACCATCTGGCCGAGGGCCTCGTGTTCGGGCAGGGCAGGGGACCAGGTGTCCCCCAGCCGGTAGGAAATGGCCGATGCTTTTTTCTCTGCCGCTTTCTCCGCCGCGGACCGGGGCTGCGCTTCCAGGCTGACCCCGCGGTCGTATACGCTGAGCCGCTGCTGCGGGTTCAAATCGTCCCAGACCAGGGTGCGCCGGGAGCCGCCGACCACCATCTGCCGGATCTTGGTGGGGCTCAGCCAATTGACGTGCACGTGGGCCATGCCGCCGCCGGCCAGCGCGAACGTCAAGTGGCCGACGCAGGCGTTTCCGGTACCGAGGGGATCCGCGCCGTGAGCGGCCACTTCGGCCGGCCGCAGTCCGCCGGGAAGGATGAAGTCCAGGATGGACAAGTCGTGCGGGGCAAGGTCCCAGAAGACATCCACGTCCGGCTGGACCAGGCCAAGATTGATCCGGACTGAGTCGATGAACAGGATCTCGCCCAAGGAGCCGTCGCTGATGAGTTCCCTGATCTTCAGCACGGCCGGGGTGTAGCAGTACGTGTGGTCGGCCATCAGGACCAGGCCGCGGCGCTCGGCTTCCTCAACCATTTCCAGGCCGTTGGCACGGCTGTCGGCCAACGGCTTTTCAACCAGCACGTGCTTTCCGGCGCGCAGGGCAGTGAGGGCGATGCCGTGGTGGGTATGGGCCGGCGTCGCGATGGCGACCGCGTCGACGTCCACCGTGTCCAGGAGCTCCTGGACGGAGCCGCACACCGCGACGTCGCCATGAGCGGCGGCCAGCTTGGCGGCCCGGGCGCGGTCCATGTCCACGATTGCCGCCAGCTCCCAGTCGGGGCCAGCCTTGAAATTTCGGGCCAGATTTGGCCCCCAGTAGCCTGCGCCGATGACTGCGACCCGCAAAGGGGCCGGAGAAGCCATGGACTCAGAATCTCCGGCCGAAATCGCCACAGCCAACCCCCAGTGCGCTAGACGGCGGCATCTGAGTGATGCCTGTGCCTATCCAAGCCGCTGCCCGGGCTGCCCGTCACGAGTGCCAGTTACTTGCCTTTGCGAACAACCCCCCAGCGAAGCGTCCGGGTAGTACCTAGTTGGCCCCGGGTGCACCACGTGGGCCGGTCCACCGCGCGCGGCCGTCCCACAGGCGCGGCCCGTAGCCTCAGATCGCCGTCATCCGGACGGTGAGGGCGTCGTGTTCGACCGAGACTTTCAGGTGTTTGGCCTTGCCGAGGGGGTCGCCGTCGAGCTGGAATTCTTGTTCGTGGGCGAGTTCGATTTCGGCTGTTTTTCCGGCGAAATATTCGACCGACGCGTTCTTCGGGTTGTTCCGGCCGAAGACGCCGGCCAGCACGCTCAGCCAGCCCAACCGGCCGACGGGAGCCAGGATCACGACGTCCAGGATGCCGTCGTCCACCTTGGCGTCGGGGAAGATCTCCACGCCGCCCATGATCTTGCCGCAGTTTCCAACCATGACACTGCGGATCCGGCGCCGCACGGAGTGCTGGCCGTCCATGCTGATCTTGGCCCTGATGGGCTTGCCCGGCAGGTGCCGGATGCCCGCTTCAACGTACGCGAGCCAGCCCACCCGGTCCTTGAGTTCGTCCACGGTGTTGGCCATGATGGCGGCGTCGTAGCCGAGACCCGCCATGACCAGGAAGATGTGCTCCTCCTCGGCGTGGTCCAGCGTGGCCTTCACCACGTCCACCTTGGCGTCGGTGCCGCTCAGGACGTCATAGCTCGCGGCCACGGGGTCGGTGATGTCGACGCCGAGGTTGCGGGCCAGCAGGTTGCCGGTGCCCATGGGCACCAAGCCCATCGGCGTTCCGGTGCCGGCAAGGATCTCCGCCACGCAGCGGACAGTTCCGTCGCCGCCCGCGGCGATCACGACGTCGACCCCGGCGGCGAGGGCCTCACGCGTCTGCCCGAGCCCGGTGTCCTCCTTGGTGGTCTCCAGCCAGAGCGGCTCGGCCCACCCCTGGGTCTCGCACAGGCGGAAGAATGAGGCGCGGAAGCTCTCTCCGGGAGACTTCATGGGGTTGATGACCACGGCGGCCCGCCTGGACGCTGTAGTGTCCCGGGTTTCCAGGGTCTCCGACGTCGCGGTGTTGTTCTCTGTCATGGCGTCCTTAGGGCGAATGGCGGGAGAGGTCCCGAAATGAAATCCTAGCCGCTGAGCATGCCCAACTTCCGCAGGGCCGGCGGGAAGCGTGGACGCCCGCTCCGCGCTGTCACTAGACTGGGGTTCGTGATGTGCCGGGGCCCGCGCTCCGGACGCCGAAAGCGGGGGTAAATGACTGAACCAGAGAAGTATTCAGCAACGGCTGAATCATCGAGCATGGATCCCCACGACTGGGGCCGGGCGATGGCATTGGCGCTCACGCGGCTGGCCGAGCAGATCGCGCCAGAAGGCAGCGACGACATTCATACCCTGCTGGTGGGGCGGGACCTGTACCTGAAAATCAGTGACGAACCTGCCGGTGTCTTGATCAGGGTTTCCACCGGGCCCATCTCAGACGCCGGCTAGCAAAGCGCGCCCGGCCCGAAACAGCGTCGGGAAAACAATCATTTCCCCTCCTTGTTGTGCCAGAATAAGCGGGATTTACCGGCACACAGTGGACCGGAAACACTCATCTCATTTGGGGGAATGATGACCGAGCGCGCAAATTTTGACGCCAGAAATGAATCCGAATCCTTCGACGGGGCCCAGCCGGCTTATGGCCAGCGCTGGCCGGACGGGGCCCTTTGGCCGGATTCTTCCGACCACCGGCAGGCACAGTTGCCGGCGCTGCCCGTTCCTCGGATCCGGACGGAGTCCCGGGAAAACACGGTGCGGGGCACGGTCTTTGCCCTCGCCATGGTCCCGGCCGGCGTCGCCGTCTGGCTGATCCTCTGGAAGCTGGGCTGGATGGGCTCGATTGTTGCCTTCCTGACGGCGGCCGGGGCCGCCCGGCTGTACATTGCCGGCAGCTCGGCGGGCAGCGGCGGCACCATGACGAGGCGCGGCGCGTGGGTCGTCGTGACCGTGACCATTGCGACGGTGCTCCTGTCGTTCATGAGCAGCATCTGGCTGGATCTGGCCGACTACATGGGCGGCGCCTCACCGCTGGCGCTGCTGTTCGAACCCGGGGCGTGGGACCTGCTGGGCGATAACCTGGCCAACAACGCGGACCTGGTCGAATCCCTCAAGGGTGAGTTCCTGACGGGGTTGCTCTTCAGCGCCCTGGGCTGCTTCTTCACGCTGCGGCAGTTGTTCGCCCAGTCCCGCCGCGGCTAGGCGCCGTCACCGACCGGCCGGGGGTCGCCTCAGCGCGTCGGGGCGTCACCGTCCCGACGTCAGGTCCTCGGAGATCAGTTCCGCCGTGGCCAGCGCCGCCTCGCGCACGGCCGCGAGGTAGGCGTCCGGGTCGGGCTGCGCGGACACTGTCTGGGCCTGAAGCGAGACGTTGATCGCCGCCACCACCGTGGGCCCGTCGTGGATCGGCGCCGCAACGGACATCAGTCCCAGCTCCAGCTCCTGGTCCAGCAGGCACCAGCCCTGGGCCCGGACGCTATCCAGCTCGGCCAGGAGGGCGGCCCGCGTTCCGATGGCTCTGGGGGTGAGGGGCCGGATCTCGGCGGCCGCGAGGTACTCTTCCAGCTTCGCCGGCGGGAGGGCCGCGAGCAGCACCCTGCCCATGGAGGTGGCGTAGGCGGGGAAACGGGTCCCCACCGTGATGCCCACCGTCATGATCCGCCGGGTGGACACCCGGGCGATGTAGGCGATGTCGGTGCCCTCGAGCACCGCGGCCGACGTCGACTCCCCCAATTCGAGCGAGAGCTCCTCCAGGTGCGGCTGGGCGAGCTGCGGCAGCGACAGCCCGGACAAGTAGGCGTAGCCGAGCTGCAGCACCTTGGCGGACAGGGCAAAAATCTTGCCGTCGGTGCGGACATAGCCCAGCTCCACGAGGGTGTGCAGGAACCGCCGGGCCGTGGCCCGAGTCAGTTCTGTCCGGGCCGCGACCTCCGTCAGCGTCATTTTGGGGTGGTCGGTATCGAAGGCGCGGATCACGGCGAGCCCGCGCGCCAGCGACTGCACGTACTGGTCGCTGGCCGCTGGCGCGCCGGCACTTTTGGCTGCCTCAATCATTTTCCGCCTCCCGGTCCCGCATCACTTTATCCCGCGGACGCCGCCCGGAGCGGGACGGGGACCATGGCCTGGAGTTCCTCGAGGGTGCAGCCGAACGTTTCCCGGACCTGGACGCCGTCGGGTCCGGTCAGGAAGACGGCTTTGTCGGTGTAGACGCGGGTCACGCAGCCGATCCCGGTGAGCGGGTAGGTGCACGTCTCCACCAGCTTGGACGCGCCGTCGCGGGTTAGGAGCGTCATCATGACGAAGACGTCCTTGGCACCGGTGGCGAGATCCATGGCCCCGCCGACGGCGGGGATCGCGTCCGGGGCGCCGGTGTGCCAGTTGGCGAGATCGCCCGTGGCGGAGACCTGGAAGGCGCCGAGCACGCAGATATCCAGGTGCCCGCCGCGCATGATCGCGAAGGAGTCCGCGTGGTGGAAGTAGGACGCCCCGGGAAGCTCGGTCACGGGAATCTTCCCGGCGTTGATGAGATCGCCGTCAATCTGGTCCCCGGCAGCTTCCGGGCCCATGCCGAGCATGCCGTTCTCGGTATGAAGCGTGATGTTCTGCTCGGGCGCGAGGTAGTTGGAGACCAGGGTGGGCTGGCCGATGCCGAGATTCACGAACGATCCGGGCTTGATGTCCCGGGCGACGAGGAGGGCGAGATCGTCGCGGCCCAGCGGCTTGTCGCTGGTCTGGAGATCGGCCCGGAGACCGGCCTGGCTGTTGGACTGGATGCTCATCTCAGGCCGCGCTTTCTGTCGTGCCGGCGCCGGCAGCACCGCTGGAACCAATACGGACGATGCTGTTGACGTAAATTCCGGGGGTCACGATGACTTCAGGGTCCAGGCCGCCCGTGGGGACGATTTCGGAGACCTGCACGATGGTGTGCTTCGCTGCGGCGGCCATGATGGGGCCGAAGTTCCGGGCGGTCTTGCGGTAGACGAGGTTGCCCTTGCAGTCGGCCGTGAGCGCCTTGATGAGGGCGACGTCGGCGTGGATGGGGGTCTCGAAGACCTGCCATTTGCCGTCCAGGAAGCGGGTTTCCTTGCCCTCGGCCAGCATGGTGCCGTAGCCGGTGGGCGTGAAGAAGCCGCCGATCCCGGCGCCGGCGGCCCGGATCCGCTCGGCGAGGTTCCCCTGCGGGACGAGTTCGAGCTCGATTTCGCCGGCGCGGAACTTGGTGTCGAAGTGCCAGGAGTCGGACTGCCGGGGGAAGGAGCAGATCATCTTCTTCACCCGGCCCTCCTTGATCAGCAGGGCCAGGCCCTGGTCGCCCTGGCCGGCGTTGTTGTTCACCACCGTCAGGTCGGTGGCGCCGCACTCCAGCAGCGCATCGATCAGTTCGAACGGCTGGCCGGCGTTGCCGAAGCCCCCGATCATGACCGTGGAGCCGTCCTTGATGCCGGCGACGGCCTCGCCGACCGTGTCAATAAAATTCAGCATGGCTATGCTCTCCTAATGCCGACGGGCTGTGCCGGCAGGTTATGCCGACGGGGCGGCGGCGGTGACGTTTTCGAGGACGACGGCGAGGCCCTGGCCGACGCCGATGCAGATCGCGGCGACGCCCCAGCGCTGCCCGGAGGCCTGCAGGGACCGGGCCAGGGTGCCGAGGATGCGACCGCCCGACGCGCCGAGCGGGTGGCCCATCGCGATCGCGCCGCCGTGCCGGTTCACGATGTCCGGGTCGATGCCCCAGGCGGTGATGCAGGCCAGGGACTGCGCGGCGAAGGCCTCGTTGAGTTCGACGGCGCCGACCTGGTCCCAGCCGATGCCGGCCTTCGCGAGGGCCTTGTTCGCGGCCTCGACCGGGGCGTAGCCGAAGTACTGCGGGTCGTTGGCGTGCGCGCCGCGCCCGGCGATCCGGGCCAGCGGGTCCAGGCCCAGGACCCCGGCGGCGGCCTCGGAGCCCAGCCACGCCGCGGAGGCGCCGTCCGAGAGCGGCGAGGCGTTCCCGGCGGTCACCGTCCCGTTCCCGGTCCCGGTCCCGGTCCGGAACACGGTTTTGAGCCCGGCGAGCTTCTCCGCGGAGGACCCGGGACGGATCCCTTCGTCACGGACCAGGTCCGTGCCCGGGACCGGGGCCACCAGGGTGTCGTAGAAGCCCTCGTCCCAGGCCGCGGCGGCGAGGTTGTGGGAGGCGGCGGCGAATTCGTCCTGCGCCTGGCGGGTGATCGCGTACTTCTCGGCCAGCCGCTCGGTGGCCTCGCCCAGGGAGATGGTCCACTCCGGGCGCATCGCCTCGTTCACCAGGCGCCAGCCCAGCGTGGTGGAGACCAGGGACAGGTCCCCGGCCGGGTAGGGCTTCTCGGTCTTGGGCAGGACCCAGGGGGCGCGGGACATCGATTCGGCGCCGCCGATCAGCATCAGCTCGGCGTCGCCGGTGTTGATCTGCCGGGACGCGATGATCGCCGCGTCCAGCGAGGACCCGCACAAACGGTTCACCGTGGTCCCCGGAATCGAGACCGGCAACCCTGCCAGCAACGTCCCCATCCGGGCGACATTGCGGTTCTCCTCGCCCGCGCCGTTCGCGTTGCCGAACACCACCTCGTCGATCCGCTCGACGTCGAGCTTCGGCGCGCGCTTCACGGCCTCGCGGATGACGTGCGCGGCGAGGTCGTCCGGCCGGACCCCGGCAAGACCGGAGCCGAACTTGCCGAACGGCGTCCTCACGGCGTCGTAAATGAAAGCCTGGTTCATGATTTCTTGTCCATTTCTGCCTCGTCCATCGAATGGAACACCTGCTGGGCGGTCTTGAAGGCGGTGTTGGCGGAGGGGACTCCGCAGTAGATGGCGGTCTGGAGCAGGATTTCCTTGATCTCATCCCGGCTCAGGCCGTTGGTGATGGCAGCGCGGATATGCATGGCCAGTTCTTCCCAGTGCCCGTGCGCCACCATGGCGGTGATAGTGACAGCGGAGCGCATCTGCCGGCTGATCCCGGGCCGGGTCCAGATGCCACCCCAGGCGATTCTGGTGATCATGTCCTGGAAGTCCTCGGTGAAGGAATCCTTGTTGGCGTTGGCGCGGTCAACGTGCGCGGCGCCGAGGACTTCACGGCGGACTTTCATGCCGCCGTCGTAGATTTCCCGGCTTGTCGCGCCGGGCTGGACTACGCCGTTTCGGTCCGGCCCGGTCAGGTCGGGGCTGCTGGTTTCGGGGAGAGTCATTCGACGACTCCTTGGGTCTCAGTCCAGGTGATGAGGCTCTTGAGTAGTTCGGCAACGTGGGCAGGTGCCTCGAACGGAGCCAGGTGGGCCACGCCCTCCAGGCTGACGGCCGTGGCGGTGCCGCCGCCGGCGGTGATGCCCGCGGCCGCTTCCTCAGCCACCGAGGGCGGAGCCACGGAGTCCAGGGCGCCTGCAACCACCTGGGTGGGGACGCGGATGGTGCCGAGCTGGTCCCGGACGTCAAAGCCCGCCAGGGCCTCGCAGCAGAAGGCGTAGCTGAAGCGGTCGGCGTCACGGAGGGTGTGCAGGAGCCGGCCGCTGAGCTCCGGCTGGCGGTCCATGAACCCCGGGGCGAACCAACGCTGAGCGGATCCCTGGATCATCACCGGGGTTCCCTGCGTGCGCACGGTCTCGGCCCGTTCCAGCCAGCCCTCGGGAGTGCCCAGCTTCGCGCCGGAGCACTGCACGGAGAGGCTCTTGAGCCGGTCGCCGTGTTTAATGCCCAGTTGCAGGCCGGTCGCCCCGCCGAGCGACACCCCGGCGTAGTGGAAGCGTGCGCCGGGGGCGATCGAGTCGACCAGGCCGATCACGGCGTCGGCCAGCTCGGCAACGGTGAAACTCTCCTGCGCCGCGGGCGAGACGCCGTGGCCGGGCAGGTCCCAGGCGACCACGTCGACGTCAGACCCCAACAGGGTGCCGGCTTGGCTCCACAGCAACGAGGATGTCCCGAGCGATGGCCCCACGATCAGGAGGGGCTTGTCGCCGAGGGCGCGCTGGGGCGAGAGCAGGACTGCTTTGACGGTAGGTCTAGCCACGGGAGGCTCCGTTCTGGAGTTGGTGGGCGGTGGCGCGGTCATATTCCAATGAGGCCGGCCCGGCGGCGTATTCCGGGTACGCCGCGAGGATGCGGCGTGTGATCTCAACGGCCTGGCCGAGGTAGTTGGCCCGGTCCAGAAGCTCCTCAAGCCGGCTGTCCGCGAGCAGTTCCTCAGGGACTGCCGCGCGGAGCAGTTTCCGGTAGGTGGCCGCCTGCTCCGAGGCCGGGGCCTGGAGGGTCTGGTCGACAACCTCCTGCAGCAGTTGCTTGCCGGCACGGCCCGGCCCCGCTCCGGCGCTGCGGGCGTCCAGAAGCGGCGCTACGGCAGAGTTGACGGCTTCGGAGAGAAGCAGCGGGCCGGCGAGGTCGAGGTTGCGTTGCATGCGACCGGGGAACACCTGCAGCCCTTCGGCCAGTTCGCGGAGCTGACCCGCGGCGCCCAAGGCCAGGCGCAGCAGCTGGCGCAGGGCCGCCCATTCGCTGTGCCAGGCTCCGTCGGGTCGCTCGTCGTTGAAATTGGCGGCGGCAAGGTGCAGCTGAGCGGCCAGGGCTGGCGCCTGCAGGGCGGCGCTGCGGATCAGCACGGACAGCACCGGGTTCTGCTTCTGCGGCATGGCCGAGGATACGCCGCGGCCCGCGGCGCGCGGTTCGGCGACCTCTGCCACTTCCGGCCGGCTCAGGAACAGGACGTCGGCGGCAATCTTTCCGGCAGCGTCCGTCACGGTGGCCAGGGCATCGCCGAGCGAGGTCACGGCAACACGGTTGGTGTGCCAGGGAGCCGGAACGGTGGCAAGACCCAGGCGTGCGGCCAGCCGGTCGGAGAGATCGAAGGGTGACAGGGGGCCGGCCACCTGCCCGGTGCCGGACGAGCGTGCACCGCCGGACGTCAGTACAGTTCCGGCGGCCAGGGTCCCGGCGGCGCCGCCGGTCTGCACCGGCAGTTCGAGGGCTTCGAGCCGGCGGCCGGCGGCGGCCAGCCCGGCAAACCACTGCGCGGACCGGAGTCCGAAGCTGAAGGGCAGCGAGTGCTGGGTCAGGCTGCGTCCCACGCAGAGAGTCCGGGCATGGGCTTCGGCCATGCCGGCGAGGGCCGACGTCGCCCCCGTGAGCTCGGCGAGCAGCTCGTGCACGGCCCCGGCGGCGAGCACCATCAGGGCCGAGTCGAGGACGTCCTGGCTGGTCAGCGACGTGTGGACGGCCCGTACCGCGCCAAGGCCGGCGCCGTCCAGGGCCCTGACCTGTTCACGGAGGTCGGCGAGCAGCGGGATGACCGGGTTTCCGCCGCCCTGAGCGCGCACGGCGATGTCTGCGACGTCGTAGCGCTGCACCTGCGCGGCGGCGGCCACCACCGCTGCGGACCCGGCCGGGGCGAGGCCCGCCTCATCCAGGACCGCCGCCCAGGCCACCTCGACCTGCAGGATGGCGGCGAGCACTGCACGGTCCCCGGTCAGCGCCGCCACCTGGGGCGACGCCGACACGGGGTTCAGCAGGCCAAAGTCACCGTGCAAGCCAAAGTCACCGTGCAGGCCCGCGCCGCCGGTCTCGAAGGAGGTCACTTCGAGGCACCCTCGACGTCGCTGAAATCCAGGAACACGGTCTCGCCCTCGCCTTGGAGGCGGATGTCCCAGGTCAGGCCGCCGTCGGGATCCCGGCGTGCGATCAGGGTCTCGCGGCGGTCCGGCTCCAGGGAGGACAGCAGGGGGTCCTTGGCCAAGGCCTCCTCGTTCTCCGGCAGGTAGATCCGGGTGAACAGTCGGTTCATGAGGCCGCGGGCGAAGACCGCAACAGCGATGAACGGCGCCGCGCCCTCTTCGGTGGGTCCCGGATTCACGGTCGTGAACGTGAAGACGCCGGTGTTGCCCACAGCGCTGCGGCCGAACCCGGTGAACGTATAGCCGTCGCGGACCAGGGAGCCCGTGTGGTGCGGAACCTTGCCGTCCGCGTCGGCCTGCCAGATTTCCAGGATGGCGTCCGGAATCGGGTGGCCGGCGCCGTCATACACAGTGCCCTGGAGCCGGATGGAGCCCGGGGCCCCGGGGGCGAGCAGTTCGCGGTCCTTGGCGTAGGGCAGGGCGTAGCCGTAGAACGGGCCCACGGTCTGGCCCGGTGTCGGGGTGAGTTTACTCATGATGCGCCTATTCATTCTCGTCGCCTGCTGCACCTAATGCCTCGTTCTCGGTCCAGGTCCGTTTGGGCCCGGTCAGGACAATGTCCCAGTTGTATGCCAGAGCCCATTCAGGCCTGGTCTGCTCGTGGTTGTAGGTGGCCACGAGCCGGTCGCGGGCGTCCTGGTCCACGATCGACTGGTAGATCGGGTCCAGCGGGAAGAGCTGGTCACCGGGGAAGTACATCTGGGTGACGATCCGCTGGGTGAACTCCTGCCCGAACAGGGAGAAGTGGATGTGGGCCGGTCGCCAGGCGTTGAGGTGGTTCTTCCAGGGGTAAGCGCCGGGCTTGATGGTGGTGAAGCTGTAGGCGCCGTCGGCGCCCGTGATGCAGCGTCCGACGCCGGTGAAGTTGGGGTCCAGCGGTGCCGGGTGCTGGTCCCGTTTGTGGATGTAGCGCCCGGCGGAGTTCGCCTGCCAGATCTCCACGAGCTGGCCGGCGACGGGACGGCCGTCGCCGTCGAGCACGCGGCCGGAGACCACGATGCGTTCGCCCAGCGGTTCACCGTTGTGCTGGATGGTCAGGTCCGCCTCCAGCGCGTGCACGTCCATGTGCCCGAACGCCGGAGAGTAGAGCTCGATGGTTTCCGGGTCCGCGTGGTGCAGGTCCTTGGTAGGGTGGCGCAGGACGCTGCTGCGGTAGGGCGCGTAGTCGAGCCGTGGCTGGGTTTCGGCCGGGGTCCCGTTCTTGAGGGCCTGGGCGTAGGCCTCCCCGATCGCCTTCATCTCGGCGCTGAGGTCCGACTGCGACTCTGCGGCGGCATCGAGCGGCGCGTACGTCTTTGGTGCGGCCTCCGTGGCTTCGTCGGACACGTCTTCGGTGACCGGGTCGGCGTTGAAGATCTCGAGGTTCAATTCTTCAGGCACAGCAGCCTCCTCTCATGGGTGTGATTGTTGTTCGGGTGGGGATCAGGAACTGCGAGTCAGCTGGTGCAGGTGGTCGTACTGGACGGCGTGCCGCACGGGTGCGTTCGGAGCGCCGTAGCCGTCGTAGGCGCCGCGGCGTTCCACCATTTCGAAAAACACGCTGCCTACCGTGGCCGTGTAGAAATGCAGGAATTCGCCGTCGGCATCACGGTCATAGAGCAGGTTGAGCTCACGGAGCGTGGCCAGAAAGTCCGGGTCCAGGGCGAACCGGGCGTCGAGGTCCTCGTAGTAGTTCGCCGGAATCTGCAGGAAGTCCAGGCCGCGGTCCCGGGCGGCGCGGGCCGTGGCCACGAGGTCAGTCACCGCGAAGGCCACGTGCTCCTGGTAGGTACGGCGGTGGCCGATCCCTGACTCGCCGGGCTCTTTTGTTCCGGCGGCCTCCTGCTGCAGCAGCGGTGCCAGGTTCAGCACCAGGCGGACGCCCCGGTCCTCGGTGAGCATCACCTGGGAGCGGACCAGCCCGGTGGGGCTCGCCACCTCGGCATACGGCTGCGGTTCCAGCGCGAGGGCGCTGGTGTAGAACAGCACGGCCTCGTCGAAGTGCTGCCACGGCTGGGCAAGGTTCACGTGGTCGATCACGGCACCGGCCGCGGGGCCCGCGGCAGGAGCGGTGCCGCCGGCTGTAACAGCAGGAGGCAGTCCGCCGCCGGGATTGTGAGGCTCCCCGAATTCGCCGACCCAGGCCGCCGTGCCGTCCGGGCTGCCCTGGCAGAGGAAGACCTCGGTGGAGTCCGGCGCTGCGAAGCCCTGGAAGACTTCCTCGTTGGCCTGGCTCTTGCGCGGCACCGCGGGGGCCTTGAGCTGCTGGGCGCGGGCGGCGGCGATGACGGGAGAGTCGACGTCGAACCCCACGGCCGAAATAGCAGTGGAAATGGCAGCAGGAGCGGACGCCTGCTGCCCGGCGGCGGGTTCTTCGTTGATGATCAAGCGGGCGCGGCCCATGGTCCACAATTGCACGTTCTTGGTCCGATGGCGCCCGTTGAACGCGAATCCCAGCTGGCCGAGCAGCGTTTCCAGGCCGGCGGTGTCCCCGGCCCGGACTTCGGCGAAGTTGAAGCCGGCGGGCTCGGCCACCCGGGGAAGCGTGGCGAGCTCCATCGGGTAGCGGCGCCGGGCCGTAGCGCCGGCCGCACCGCTTTCAGCCGCGGCCGGGTTGGCCTCGAGCCATCGGGCGCTCTGCTCCTCGAGCCAGATCAGCGAACGCATGGCGTCGACGGCCGTGCGTTCGACGTCGGCCTGGCGGAAGACGTCGTTGAACACCTCCAGCGACACCGGCCCGGTGTAGCCGGCGCGGACCACGTGGCCCATGAACTTGGCGAGGTCGAACTGGCCCTCGCCCGGGAACACCCGGTAGTGCCGGCTCCAGGACAGCACGTCCATCGACAGTTTGGGGGCGTCCGCCACCTGGACGAAGAAAATCTTGTCCGGGTTGAAGGCCTCGATCGGCGCGGTGTCCCAGTCGCGGGAGAGGATGTGGAACGAGTCCAGGCAGGTGCCCAGGCTGGGATGGTCCACCGTCTCAACGAGCCGGTGGGCGTGCTCGTAATCGTTGACATACTTGCCCCAGGCCAGCGCCTCGTAGGCGACCTTGACGCCGTGGTCCCCCGCGAGGTCCGCTAGCCGGGAGAGCTGGGCGGCCCGGAGATCGTCGTCGTCAATCGTTGCCGTCCCGACGTTGGAGCAGAGCAGCATGGTGTCCATGCCCAGGCGGGACATGAGCCGGAACTTGGCGTCCGCCCGGCGCAGGTTCGCGGCGAGCACGTCCTCGGAAACGCTGTCAAAGTCGCGGAACGGCTGGTAGAGGTCAAGGGTCAGGCCGAGGTCGGCGGCCAGCTTTCGGACGTCCTCCGGGCTCAGCGGCGACGTAATGAGGTCCTGCTCGAAGATTTCGATCCCGTCGAACCCGGCAACGGCGCAAGCCTGCATCTTTTCCCGCAGGGTGCCGGAGAGGCAGACGGTGGCGATCCCGGTGCGCATTACGCGGCCACCTCTTCCGCGGCCACAAGGTCCAGGAAGTGGGACCGCATGCGCTCCGCGTCCGGCTCGCGTCCGGTGAAAATCCGGAAGGCGTCCGCCGCCTGGCCCACGGCCATCCGGCCGCCATCGAGCACCTCGCAGCCCTTGGCCCGGGCCGCGCGGACGAGTTCGGTGTCGATCGGCCGGTACACGATGTCGGCCACCCAGTGCCGGGACTCCACGAGGGACACGTCCAGCGGAAGGCCCGGGTGGGCAGCCATGCCCACGGGAGTGCAGTGGACCAGGCCGTCGGCCAGCGGCATGAGCTGCGGCAGCTCCGCCGTCGTCCGGGCGGTGACCGTCCGGCCCGGGAAGAAACCGGCGAGTTCGGCCGCGCGGGCGGCGCAACGCGCCACATCGGTGTCCACAAGGTCCAGTGCCCGGACTCCCGCGGTGAGCAGGGCGTAGGCGACGGCGGATCCGGCGCCGCCCGCTCCCAGCTGCACCACGCGGTCCAGGGTGGCGCCCGGGAGTCCGGTGGCCAGTGCCGCCGCGAAGCCGGAAAAGTCGGTGTTGTGGCCGATGAAGCGTCCGTCCCGAATGACGACGGTGTTGACGGCACCGAGGCACCGGGCGTCGGAGGAGACCTCGTCGAGGTAGTCGAGCACGAGCTGCTTGCAGGGGTGCGTGATGTTCAAGCCGTTGAACCCGAGACTCCGCGCACCGGCCAGCAGCCCTCCCACCGCCTGGCCGGGCAGGCCGAGTTCGATCAGGTCGATGGGGCGGTAGAGGTACCGGAGGCCCTGAACGTCGCCTTCGCGTTCGTGCATGTAGGGCGTGAGGGAGGGCGTGACGCCGTCTCCCACGAGGCCCACGAGGAAGGACTCTGCTCGATTGCTCATCCGGTTAGCTCCTTTGACAACGGCACTCGGCGGGCGGGGCGCTTGCGGCGCCCGCGGCGGACCGGGTAGGGATTACAGTACAGACTTTGTTCACATGTTGCACGTATGTTCGAGTGACGAACATATTGTGACGATGCGGGCTCACTGCTGGGGCAGCCGGGCGGACAGCTCCGCCGCGGCCGACTGCAGGAGGGGCACCAGGGCCACAAGGGCCTCCATGCTGAGCCGGAACACGGGCACGGCAGTGGCGAGGGAGGCGAAGGCGTGGCCCTGGGCGTTGAAAACCGGAACGGCGAGGGCGCGCATGCCGAGCTCGTTTTCCTCGTCCATCGTGGCGTAGCCGCGCCGGCGGACCAGCTCGATTTCCGCCCGGAACGCCTCGCGGTCGGTGATGGAATGCTCGGTCAGCGGATCGAGGGGCAGTTCGTCCGTGAGCTGGGCGCGGGTGGCGTCGTCGGCGAACGCCACCAGCGCCTTGCCCACCGAGGTGGTGTGCAGCGCGCCCAGATGGCCGGGGTCGCTCGTGACCCGGAACGTCTGCGGCCCGTCCACCTTGTTGACCGTGAGGTGGTGGATGCCGTCCCGCACGGAGAGGATGGTGGCCTCGCCCGTTTCCTCGGTCACGCGACGCAGGATGGGCAATGCCGTGCCGGCGAAGCCGTGGTGGTTCGAGACACGCTGGCCCAACTGGAAAACGCGCAGACCCAGGTGGTAGCGGCGGCCGTCCGGTTCATAGTCCACAAAGCCGTCCCGCGTCAGCGAGCCGAGGAGGCGGTAGGTGGTGCTGAACGGAAGCTCGGCCCGGCGGGAGATCTCCGCGGCGCTGGCACCGCGGGGCTCGTCGCCGAGGAGGACCAGCAGACCCAGGGCCTTGCCCACCATATCCGTCCGCGAGTCCTCCTTATCAGCCTTACTGCCGGTCTTTTTGTCAGTCTTGACGGTTCCGGCGGCCGTGCCCGGCTTCGGGACGGACTCGGCCGGGTACCCGCGAGGGCCGGGCGTTTCTGTGGCTTGATTCACACTCATGCATCAATGCTCCCACATAGTGAGAGCTATTTCTAGATGGTGATTATTTTCCTTGACAAGTGACTGCGCTCACAGCCATGATTGCTGTATCGCACAAGTAGCTCCCACCATGTGGCTACTGGTCCGGGTCTTTCCACGGACTTCCGGTTGCACCACACGTGAACAAGCGGCAGCCGAGACCTTCCTGATCCATCCGCGACAACGTCGTCACACAAAAGGAACACCATGAGCCACACTGTCCCGTCTACGACGCCGGGTACCACCACAGGAGGGACGCCGAAGAAGGCGGCCCTTGCCAGCTTCCTGGGCAGCGCCGTCGAGTACTACGACTTCTTCATCTTTGGTTCGGCAGCGGCGCTGATCTTCCCGCACGTCTTCTTTCCGGATGCCGACACCAACGCGGCGATCATGTCGTTCGCCACCTTCGGCTTCGCCTACATTGCCCGTCCGGTCGGGGCCGTCGTCCTGGGCCACTTCGGCGACAGGATCGGGCGCCGGAAGGTCCTCATGTTCACGCTGCTGCTGATGGGGGCCTCCACCTTTGCCATCGGCTGCCTGCCGGACTTCAAGACGGTGGGCTGGTGGGCTCCTGTCCTGCTGGTGCTGGCGCGTCTCTGCCAGGGCTTTTCCGCGGCCGGCGAGCAGGCCGGCGCCTCTTCCATGACCCTCGAGCACGCCCCGGACAACCGCCGCTCCTTCTTCACCTCCTGGACGCTCACGGGAACCCAGGGCGGCCAGATCCTGGCGGCCCTTGTCTTCATCCCGGTCCTGGCCCTGCCGGATGACATCAAATACACCATCGGCTGGCGCATCCCGTTCTGGCTCAGCGCGGTGGTAGTGCTGATCGCGTTCTTCATCCGCCGCACCCTGCACGAACCGCCGGCCTTCGAGGAAGCCCGCAAGACCGCCCAGATCGCCAAGCTCCCCGTTGCCGACCTGCTCAAGGGCCACTGGCGCGATGTCCTCCGCGTGATTGCCTGCGCCTTCATCGCCGCCGTGTCCACGGTCTTCGGTACCCTCGCCATCAGCTACGCCAAGAACGTTGCGGGCGTGGACGGCACCACCACCCTCTGGCTGGTGGTCGGCGCCAATTTCCTGGCCCTGGGCACCCAGCCGCTGTTCGGCATGCTCGCGGACAAAATCGGCCGCAAGCCGGTCTTCATCTACGGCGCCCTGTCCAGCGCGGTCCTGACCCCGGTGTTCCTGCTGAGCCTCGAGTCCGGCAGTGTCCCCCTGATGTTCCTGGCCGCCGTCGCGTTCTTCTCCTTCGGCTACGCCGCAGCGAATGCGGTCTGGCCCTCCTTCTACGCCGAGATGTTCAGCACCAACGTCCGTTTCTCCGGCCTGGCCATCGGCACGCAGCTGGGCTTCCTGATGGCCGGGTTCGCCCCGGCGATCGTGGCGGCCATGGGCGGCATCCAGCCCGGCGGCTGGGTCCAGATCACCATCTTCACCGCCGTCATCTGCGTGATCGCCACCATCTCGGCACTGACGGCCAAGGAAACGTTCCGGGTCCCCACCCAGCAGCTCGGCGTCAAGTAGCCCGGCATTAAGGAGCGCGGGATTAAACAGCTCGGCACTATGGAGCCCCGCCGCAGCGCTCCTGCCCGGTTGCTTCCGGCCGCAATACCGAAAAGCCCGGCGTGTTCACGCGACACGCCGGGCTTTTGGTGTGTTCCGAGCGGGCCCGGGAAAGCAACTGGGCAGGAGCGTCTGAATAGGAGCGTCTGAACTGGAGCGACTGGACAGGGCAGGAGCCCGGCGGTCAGTCCTTGCCGGCGCCCAGCACCGCGGCCAGTTCGTACTTGACCGGCTCCTCGAGCTGGTCATAGGAACAGGAGCGCGGATCCCGGTCCGGGCGCCAGCGCACGAACTGGGCGGTGTGCCGGAACCGTTCCCCCTCCATATGGTCGTACTTCACTTCCACCACGCGCTCGGGCCGCAGCGCGACAAAGGACAGGTCCTTGCCGCCGCTCCACCGGCTGCCTTCGGCATTGCGCGGCGTCCGCGTCCCTTCCTCCTGCCGGCCCCGGGCCCAGGGGTGGTCCTCGGAATCGGTGACCAGGTCCTGCAGCTCGACGAAGAGCTCCTTGCGCCGCGCCAGCGGGAAAGCGCCCACAACCCCGACGTTCGCCAGCGCCCCGGCGGCGTCGTAGAGCCCCAGCAGCAGCGAGCCGACCCGGTCCGGCCCGGACGTGTGCACCCGGTATCCGGCGAGCACACAGTCAGCGGTGCGTTCGTGCTTGATCTTGACCATCGCGCGCTTGTCCGGCTGATAGGTGCCTCCCAGCGTCTTCGCCACGATGCCATCAAGTCCGGCGCCCTCGAACTGCCGGAACCAGCGCTGCGCCGTCTCCCGGTCGGACGTCGCGGCCGTGAGGTGCACCGGTGCCCCGCTTGCGGCCAGCACGTGTTCTAGCTCCTGCCGCCGCTCAGCGAACGGCCTGCCAGTGAAGTCTTCGCCGCCGAGGGCCAGCAGATCGAAGGCCACGAAGCGCGCCGGGGTCTGCGCCGCGAGCAGCTTCACCCGGCTGGCAGCCGGATGGATGCGCTGCTGGAGGGCATCGAAGTCGAGCCGGTCCCCGCTGGCCGCCACCAGGATGATCTCGCCGTCGAGCACGCACCGCGGTGGCAGGTTCGCTTTCAGCGCCTCAACGAGCTCCGGAAAATACCGGGTCATGGGTTTGCCGTTCCGGCTGCCGATCTCCACCTCATCGCCGTCGCGGAAGATGATGGAGCGGAAGCCGTCCCACTTCGGTTCAAACAACCAGCCCGTTCCGGCGTCCGGCGTCGGCAACACAGGGAGGGCTTTGGCCAGCATGGGCGCGATGGGAGGCATCAGCGGCAGTCGCATAAGGCCCATTCTTGCGCCGCCGACCCGGCACCGCCAGCCCCGGCGCCGCCGAAAGATAACCGGGCCCTTACCGTGCCGAAACGCGGACGCAACATTGGCGCCGGACACTGGAAGCGCCGGCAACAGCAGGCACCAGCTCCAGTCCAGGAGGCCCCCGCCATGTTGAAGGAAGCGAAAGCCCACGCAACCCGGATCCGCGCGCTCGACCAGCTTCACCGCGGAGATGAGATCGAGGCGCGCCTGCGTGTCGGTCCGAACTACGACGACGTCGTAATCCGCCGGGGCAGCGTCCAGGAAACGGCCCCCGGAATCGGCGTCGTGTGGATCATGGACCGCCACACGGGCATGCGCAAGGCCATCAATGCGGACGAATGCACCCTCTGGCGGGTCCCCTGAACGCTCAGCCTCCCGCCACCGACTGGATGATGAGGACTTCCTGCCCGGGCGCCACCGGAGTCACCAAGCCCTGCAGCCGGCGGATTTCATTCCCGTTGACGTATATATTCACGTAACGGCGAACAGCCCCTGTCTCGTCCCGCAGCCGTCTCGACAGCGCCGGATAGTCCCCGGTCACCGCATCCAGCAACCATTCCACCGTCACCGCTGCCTCCGCGGGCGCAGTCAGGATGGACTGCCCGCCGGCGAGCGGTTGGAGGACGCTCGGCAGGACTACGTTGATCGCCGAGTCCGGAGCACCAGGCATGCCGCTGATCATGCGCCGCGTTAGCCCTTGAGCAGCGGGGCCGGCAGGAGTGCCGTGGAGACGGCGGCTGCGCGTACGCACAAGACGTCCGGCAGGTGCGAGGCCACTTCCGTGAAGTGCTCCCCCTCGTCGGCGCTGGCATAGACGCTTCCGCCACGCGTTCCGAAATAGACGCCCGCGGGCTCCGCCGCATCGACGCAGGCAGCATCGCGCAGCACGGCGTTGTACTCGGGCTCCGGGAGCCCGTCGTCGAGCCGTTTCCAGCTGGCCCCGGCGTCGTCCGTCCGGTGCACCGCCAGCTTTCCGTCCGGCGGAATCCGCTCGCCGTCGGCCTTCAGCGGGATCACCCAGGCGGTGCCGGCCCGGCGCGGATGCGTCAGCATGACGAAGCCGAAGTCCGCCGGCAGCCCCTCGGCGATCGACTCCCACGATTCGGCGCCGTCATCGCTGCGGTATACACCGTGGTGGTTTTGCGCATACAGCCGGCCGTCGACGGCGGCGTCGGCCGCGATCTTGTGGACGCACTGGCCGAATTCCGGGTTTGGATCGGGCATGAAGTACGCGGAGATCCCTTTGTTGCGCGGCTCCCAGGAGGCACCGCCGTCGAGCGAGCGGTAGACACCACCGGTGCTCATGGCGATATGGACCTTCTCACCCGTCGGGTCAACAACAATTGAGTGCGCCGCGGCGCCCCCATAGCCGGCGCCCCATTCGCTGCGGTGCGGATGGTCCCAGAGTCCGGTGTTGAGCTCGAAGTGCTCGCCGCCGTCGGTCGATTTCCACACGGAGATCGGCTCACAGCCTGCCCACACGACGCCCGGGCGGGAGTCGGCGTCGGGGTAGATCTGCCAGATCCGTTCCAAGGCGGCATCCGTACCTTCGGGGAAGGTGATGGCGCCGTTTTCGGGTTCGTTCCAGGTCGCGCCCAGGTCATCCGAGTGGAAAACGGTCGGACCCCAATGCTCCGATCGGACCCCCACCAGGATCCGGGTCCGGCCGTCGCGGGTATCGATGCCGATACTTGGCACTTCGCTCATCAGGAAATGCGGGCCGGATAGGGACCAGTCCTTGCGGTCCGGGCTAGTCGCCAGCCAGAGACCCTTCTTGGTGCCGATCGCCAGGACATAACTCTCTGCAGTAGCCATGCCCCCCATGCAACCATCCGCGCCGGATGGCCGCAATGGTTTTCTTCCGGCGCGTTTCTTCCGGCGCCGCGGAATTACGGCTCGTCCGATCGCCGCAGAAAATGCCCGCCCAACCGGAGGGCGCCGCCAGTCGGGTTAGTCGACGAACTCGGACTGCGTCTCGATGAAGTCCCAATCCGCGACCGTCAGGACCGCGGCGCCGGCGGCAACTTCGACGGTCCGCGGTCCGCCGGCGTCGGCAATCCCGCGCTGCACGGCCTCGGGCAATTCGGCGTTCCGGAGGTTTTCCCGAAGCCATTCCTTAGTCGCCAAATCCAGATCCAGCCACCACATGTAGATCTCCACGATGGCCACCTCCTCCTGTGTTCTTCAACCGTAGGCCCCGCCCCGGGGGCGTTCAAGGGCGCGGGCGGCAAAGGTCGGCTGCAACCTCCCGGGCCGTGTGGACGGGAAGTAAGCCCCTGTTCAGGGCCGCATCACGACGCCACAATGAAGTATGTCTGCAGAGTCCGTCAACGGCCCGCCCCCTCTTGTGGTGGGCGTGCTCCCGGGACAGCACCCCGAGGTGCTGCAGACCGCGGCATCACTCGCGAAGAGCCTCGCCGTGCCGCTGATCTTCGCCTATGTCGACGAGGCAAGCTACCTCGTGGAGTGGGACCCGGCCCGGTCCGCGCACCGGCTGTCACTGCACCCGGACGCTGACAACGCCCGGATCCGGGAGACCATACAGAAGCTGAATTCGGTCCTCGAGGAGCGCTGCGCAGGCCTGGGCGTCGACTGGACCCTGCGGACCCTTGCGGGCGACCCGGCCAGGGCGATTGGCAGGCTGGCCGCGGACGCCAACGCCTCCATGATCGTGGTGGGGACGCCCGAACTCGGCATGGGCCACCGCATTTCCGCGGCGCTCAACGGCTCCGTAGCGGCCTGGTTGAGCCACCACCAGGAGCGCCCGATCCTGGTCGTTCCGGCCGCAGGAAAATAAACCGAAAGTAGTTATTCGCGGTGCTGGCCTTATCCCTCTACCGCCGAGTAAGCTCGATGTGTAGGCGAAAGAAGCGTCGCCCAACCCAATAGCTGCTCCGGAGTGCGTATCCCCCAATAACGCACTCCGGAGCTCTTTAATTTCCGGACCATGCCCGGTTTCGGCCTCAGCCGCCACTTGTAAGATACCCCTAGGGGGTATACCTTTGGGGCATGAGCGAGTTCGAAGTTCCCGTCCCGCCCGCCGTGGACGCGCCTCCCGCCGAACCGGCGCCCCACGTGCACGGCTACACCTCCAACAAGGAGGCCTATCTGCGCCGGCTCAAGCGGATCGAAGGCCAGGTGCGCGGCATCGCCCGGATGGTTGACGAGGACAAGTACTGCATCGACATCCTCACCCAGGTCGCCGCCGTCACCAAGGCCCTGCATGCCGTCAGCCTGGGGCTCGTGGAAGAACACATCGGCCACTGCGTGGTCGGCGCCGCCTCCGAGCCGGATCCGGAGCTTCGGGCAGAAGCCATCGACTTCAAGGTCAAAGAGGCCACCGATGCAATCGGGCGGCTCCTGCGCTAGGACTTCCAGCACCCACCACACCACCGGGCCGGGGAACCACCCCTGCCCTACGACAAGGAGTACGCCATGCGCACCGTTTCCACCACCGTCAACGTTTCCGGCATGACCTGCGGCCACTGCGTGTCCTCCGTCAGTGAAGAACTCGAGGCGCTCTCCGGCGTCGAAACGGTCGACGTGGACCTCAAAGCCGGCGGCATCTCCACCGTCACGATCACCTCCACCGGCGCATTGTCCTCCGCCGAGATCGGCGAGGCTGTCGCCGAAGCCGGCTACCTGATGGTTGCCAGCGACGCCTGAGGGCCGAAGGCGCCCGCGGGGGCACACAGTGGAACGAGCGAGAGAACAGGAAGGCACCGTGAGTACCGAGCAGTTGCTGGACCAGTCCGGAAGCCGCGTCATTGACCTCGGAATCGAGGGCATGACCTGCGCCTCCTGCGTCAGCCGCGTCGAACGCAAGCTCGGGAAGCTCGACGGCGTCGCGGCGACCGTCAACCTTCCCCTTGAGTCCGCCCGCGTCACCGTCCCGGCGGGCATCACGGACGAGCAGATCACCGCCACAGTTGCGGCGGCAGGCTACACGGCAACCATCCGGCCCGCCAGGTACCCGGAACCGGCGGGACCGCAGGATGCGCCGGCAGAACCCCCGGCCAGTACCGGCTTGTCGGCCAGCTCGGCCGCACCCTCGCTCCGGCCGCGGCTCGTCGCCGCGGCCCTGCTGACCGTCCCGGTCTTCGCGATCTCGATGATCCCGGCGCTGCAGTTCCCGAACTGGGGCTGGGTGGCCGCGGTCCTTGCCCTCCCGGTGGTCGCTTGGGCGGCGTGGCCGTTCCACCGGGCCGCGGCGATCAACGCCCGGCACGGGGCCTCGACTATGGACACCCTGGTCTCCATCGGCGTGATCGCCGCCTACGCCTTTTCCGCCGGGCAGCTGCTCGCGGATCCGCGCCTGACCGAGCAGCCGGCCATGGAAGGCGCGGGCGGCCTCTATTTCGAGGTCGCGTCCGTGGTGACCACGTTCCTGCTGCTGGGCCGGTATCTCGAGGCGGCCGCCAAGCGCAGGGCCGGCGACGCGCTCCGGGCCTTGCTCAGCCTTGGCGCCAAGGACGCCGTCGTGCTGCGCGACGGCCGTGAGCAGAGGATTCCCGCCGGGCAGCTCGTGGCGGGAGACGTGATGGTTGTCCGGCCGGGCGAGAAGATCGCCACCGACGGCGTGGTCCTGGACGGTTCCTCGGCCGTGGACGCCTCGCTGATGACCGGGGAATCGGTGCCGGTTGAGGTCGGTCCGGACAGTCAGGTCACCGGTGCCACGATCAACACCTCGGGCCGCCTCCTGGTCCGTGCCACCCGCGTCGGATCTGACACCACCCTGGCCCAGATGGGGCGGCTGGTGTCTGCGGCGCAGACCGGGAAAGCGCCCATCGCCCGGCTGGCCGATCGCATCAGCGCCGTCTTCGTGCCTGTCGTCCTTGCCGTCGCGGCCCTGACCTTCGGGGCCTGGCTACTGGCCGCCGGACCGGCACCCGGTCCCGCCGAGATCCGGGCTGCCTTCACCGCCGCTGTCGCGGTGCTGGTCATTGCGTGCCCCTGCGCGCTGGGGCTAGCTACGCCGGTGGGGCTGCTGACGGGGACCGGCCGCGGCGCCCAGCTGGGCATCCTCATCAAGGGTCCGCAGGTCCTTGAGGACACCCGCACCGTGGACACCATCCTGCTGGACAAGACCGGGACCGTGACAACCGGCCAGCTGGCCGTGGCCGGCATCCAGGGCTTCGGAACGTACAGCGAATCCGAGGTGCTGCGCCTCGCGGGAGCGGTGGAGAACGCCTCCGAGCACCCGATCGCCCGCGCCATTGCCGCGGCGGCACTCTCGGCTGAGCGCGGCGACAGCGGCTCCGGCAGCCTCCCCGCCGTCGTCGATTTCCGCTCCGCGCCCGGAGGCGGCGTGCAGGGAACCGTTCAAGGCCGGCGCGTCACGGCAGGCCGGCTGGGGTGGCTGGAAACGAACGGCATTGTTCCCGACGCCGGGCAGTTGGAGGCCCTTGGCGCCGCCGAAGGCGCCGGGGCCACCGCGATCTGGCTCGCCGTGGACGGGGAGCCAACCGGCATCATCAGCCTGCGGGATACGCTCAAGCCTGGTTCCGCCGCCGCGATCTCGCGGCTGCGGAGCCTCGGCCTCCGGCCGATCCTCTTGACCGGGGACAATGCTGCCGTGGCCGCACAAGTGGCTGCCGCCGTCGGTATCGCTCCCGAGGACGTGTTCGCGGGAATGCTGCCGGAGGGCAAGGTCGAGGCGGTGCGGAGGCTGCAGTCCGCCGGCGCCACCGTCGCAATGGCCGGCGACGGCGTCAATGACGCCGCGGCACTGGCCCAGGCGGACCTCGGCATCGCCATGGGCTCTGGCACCGATGCCGCCATCGAGGCCGCCGACCTTACGGTCATGGGCAACGATCTCGGCCAGGTCGCGCAGGCCATCGAGCTTTCCCGGCGGACCCTGGGGACCATCAAGACGAACCTCTTCTGGGCCTGCTTCTACAACGCCGTGGGCATTCCCGTGGCCGCCCTGGGCCTCCTGAACCCCATGATCGCCGGGGCCGCAATGGCCGCGAGCTCAGTGCTTGTGGTGGCCAATTCGTTGCGGCTGCGGAGCTTCGGCAAGTAGGGCCCTTCCAGGCCGCCTACCGACCGATCAACCGCCGTTCAGGCCGCGCCAAAGCGGATGGCCGCCTTGGCCTTGGCCTTGGCGGCTTCCTCCCCGCGGTCCTTTGCCGGGGCATGGGTCACGAGGGAGTCGAGCAGGTGCTGTGTGGCGTGGGCAATCTCGTGCACAGCCCGGTTGAAGGCTTCTTCGTTGGCTTTGGACGGCTTGGTGCTGCCGCTGATCTTGCGCACATATTGCAGCGCGGCGGCCTCCACTTCGGCGGAGGTGGCGTGGGGCTCAAAATTATGGAGGGTCCGGATATTTCGGCACATATCCTCATGCTAGGTGTCTTCGCGCCCGGGAACGAGGGCACCGCGGTGGACTAGGCCCGAAAGCCGGCACCCGGCGGGCAGGCCCGCAGGCATCAGGGTGCCGGGAGGTTTACGGCACGGGTTCGCAGTCGTTCGCGTGGTCCAGCGCCGCTGTACGGGCGCCGGACGGGGCCCGGAGCTCGTCCAGCCGGACCAGGACCACGCCACCGACGATCAGGAGCCCGCCCAGCAGCTGGATCGGTCCGGGCAGTTCGCCAAGCAGCAGCCACGCCCAGATGACGGCGAACAGCACCTCGGTGAGCGAGACAAAAGACGCCACTTTCGAGCCAAGCGCCCGCGCGGCGACAATTCCGGACACGTACGCCACGACGGTAGCCAGGACGACGAGGCCAGCGAGGGCCACCCACCACGGGGTGATCCAGGGTCCCAGCCGGGTGTCGGCGGTGCTGAAAGCCATCGGCAGCAGCCCGGTTGCCGCGGTCAGCCACATGACGACGGCGCCCACCATGAGCCCGCCGGAGGCCAGGACGATGGGCGGGAGCGTGTCATTTTCCTTGGCCGTAATGAAGAAGTAGATGGCGAGGCAGACGGCGGCCGCGATCCCCCACAGGACCCCGATCAGGTCGATCTTCACCGCGCCCGTGAGGTCCAGAACCAGGACCAGCCCGGCGAGGGACAGGAGCGTGCCGGCGATGGTCAGTGGCCGCGGCCGTTTCCGGCTCGCGGCCCACAGCCAGAGCACGATGAGGACCGGGGCGAGGTACTCCAGCAGCAGCGCGACGCCGACCGAGAGCCTGGACACGGCGTTGAAGTAGAACAGCTGGCAGGCGGCGACGCCGATGAAGCCAAACAGGACCACGGTCAGCCAGTTGTCCCGGAGCTGGTGCCAACGCCCGCGCAGGGCGGCAATGGTCGGGACGGCCAGAATCAGGGCCGCCCCCGTGAGGCGGGCCGTGACGGCCGCACCGGGAGTCCAGCCCGTCTCCAGGAGCGCCTTGGCGAACGAGCCGGAGAGCCCGAAGACCGCCGATGAGAACAAGGCCATGCCGAGGCCCGAGGCCATGAAGCCGGACACGGCGCCCGGCCGGCGGGCACCGGCCCGTTCGGCCCCCTGAACGGCCCCCTGAACGGCCCCCGGCATGGCGGCGCCAGGTTCCGAGGCAGGCCGGGGGACGGCGAGGTCTCGGACCGGGGCGGCGGCGGGGCGCTGGGGGGCAGACATGGGCATTCTCCTGTCAGGAGTAAAGTAGGGTTATGGTCATGACATTACGCCCCGGCAAGGTAAGGAGTCAAGATGGTTTTTGCCCCTGACACGGAAGTTGCCCTGCGGTCCGTGGTCAACCTCATTAACACCGCGGCCAACGGTGAGGAACATTTGGCCACGGCTGAGGATCTGGACGGCTTCCTGCAGGCCGAGGGCTTCACCGGCTCCCGCACCCGGGATGAGGCCGAGCTGGCAAGCGTGCGGCGGCTGCGCGGCGAGCTCGCCGAGGTGTGGCTGGCGGACGAGTCAGCCGCCGCGGCGACCGTGAACCGCCTGCTCCGGGAGGCCCATGCGCTCCCCCAACTGGTCAAGCACGATCCCTGGGACTGGCATCTGCACGCCACCACCCCAGAGGCGCCGCTGGCCGACCGGATGAGTACGGAGGCAGCCATGGCGATCGTTGACGTGATCCGCAGCAAGGAAATGGACCGCCTGTTGGTGTGCGCCGCGGACGACTGCGACGCCGTCGTGCTGGACCTGAGCCGAAACCGCTCGAAGCGGTACTGCGATACCGGCAACTGCGCCAACCGCGCACATGTGGCTGCGTACCGGGCTCGGAAGGCGGCCTCCTAGGGCTGCGCCGTGGCGTTAGGCTGCGCCCTGGTGTTAGGGCTGCGGCGTGTCGTCCCGGGACGCGGCTGTGCCGGGGTTCTCGGGCCCGGACTGCGCTGACGGGCCGCCGTGGCTGGCGGGCGTCCGCCTGGAACTGAGGTTGACCCCTGATCCCTTGCCGAGGTCGTCGGCGTTGTCCTTGTGGCTCATCGAGAGCATGGCGGCCACCACGAGGATCACAATGAAGGCGATCCCGGCACCGGTGAAGGCGAGGTCGAAGCGCGGCGGGCGGTCGCTGCCGCCCGAGGCGAAGATCAGGACGCCGAAGAAAACTACCACGGCCCAGAACGCGGAGAACATGAGCGGTCCCTTGACCGAGGTCCGCAGGCTGCGGGGCGCTCCGGGTTTCTGCTGTGCCAACGTGATTTCCTCCTGCAGCCAACGCGGGAAGCGTGGCCGTCTTATTACCGCTATTGTTCTACGTCGGGTAGAACCTGTCCGTACTAGTTTACGGCCTCGGCGGAATCGCCCCGAGCATCGTGCCGCAGGGTTAGGCCGGATAGCATCCACAGGACCCCGCAGATGATGGCTCCGCCGCCCGAGACGCCGAGAAGGGCGTGCGCACCGAGGCCAATGAAGAACGGCAGCGCTACCGCGGTGCCCAGGCCGATCACGCCGGAGGCGATCCAGTCGCGGCCCAGCACGGACCGGCCGCGGCCGAGCACGCCCGCTGCCAGTTCCGCGGCCCCCGCCACGCCGAGGCCCACGGCCGCGATCGTCCCGAAGACGAGGGGGGAGGCGATCAGGGCCACAGCAGCGCCGGCTCCGGCCAGGACGGCTCCTCCGGCCGAGAGGATCCTGCCCGCGCCTTCACGCGGGCGGAACCCGGTCTTGGTAACGGTCCAGATGATCACCACCCCAGTGGCCAGCAGGTAGAGGCCGCCGGCCCAGCCCATGCCCGTCACGGACGGCGCCGCCCAGAACACGGTCACCGCGCCGAACACGAGCGCGATGGCAGCCCTGACAAGCACGGGCTTCCAAAGGTCGGCCGCGGCGCGGATGGCAGGGGTCGCGTCAGGCGCTGCGGGGAGAGTCACCCGTCCAGTTTAGTGCGAAGCCGCCACTGCGCATTGACCGTGCCCTGAAGCCGCACTCACGGCGCACCGAGAACCATCCACCGGTCCGTTCGGGCGCGCAGACCCAGCGTCAGCGCCCGCGCCGCCATGTAGCCCAGGGAGAAGGCGGCCCAGAGCCAGAGCAATCCCGTGCTCCCACCGGTACCGGAATATCCCACGGCCAGCAGCAGCGGCAGGTAGGCGGCGAGATTGACGACGCCGGCGATCGCCAGGTAGCGCGCGTCGCCCGCCCCGATGAGGACACCGTCCAAGACGAACACGTATCCGGCGAGGGGCTGTCCGGCGGCAAGCACCCACAGGGCGAGCGTGAGCGCGGCCCGGACGCCGCCGTCGGGAGTAAACAAGGAGCCCGCCCACGGCGCCGCGGCAGCGAGCAGGATCCCGGTCAGGACACCAAACCCGAGTCCCCAGCGCGTCATGGTGCGTGTCAGCGCCCGCGCCGCCGCCGGCCGTGCCGCGCCGAGTTCCTTTCCGATCAAGGCCTGGGCCGCGATCGCGAGAGCGTCCAGCGCGAAGGCGAAGAACGTGAAGATGGTCATGGCCAGCTGGTGCGCGGCGAGATTGACCGGGCCCTGGGCGGTGGCCACCAAGACCGTGGCGAGAATCGCGATCCGCAGGCTGAGCGTGCGCAACATCAGCCAGGAACCCACCCTGGTCAGTGCCCGGATTCCACGCCAGTCCGGCCGCAGGGACACCCGGCTGGTGCGGGCGTTGCGCCGGACGATCAGCACGTAGACGGCCGCCATGGCCCACTGCGTGATGCTCGTGCCCACGGCCGAGCCGGTCACGGACCAGCCCAGCCCGTAG
Organism: Arthrobacter sp. YAF34; assembly: GCF_052113245.1. Taxonomy (NCBI): domain Bacteria; kingdom Bacillati; phylum Actinomycetota; class Actinomycetes; order Micrococcales; family Micrococcaceae; genus Arthrobacter; species Arthrobacter sp. YAF34. The sequence continues at coordinate 5,575 of NZ_JBFRCV010000015.1, read as the reverse complement.
ACCAGGACCAGGTTCAGGACGATATTCAGGGTGAAGCCGGCGGCGGCAACGGCCAGGGGCGTACGGGTGTCCTGGAGCCCGCGCAGCACCCCGGTGCCCGCGAAGATCAGCAGCATCGCCACGAGCCCCGGCATGGACCACCGCAGGTAGTCCACGGCAAATGTGTGCACCTCACCGCGGGCTCCCATCAGTTCAAGGAGTGGGCCGGCGGCCAGGAACCCGGCCACGGCCAGGCCAATCCCCAGCAGCAGTGCCAGCCAGATGCCGTCACGTCCGGCGGCGAGGGCCTTGGCCAGCTGGCCGTTGCCGATGGCCCGGGCGACTGCCGGCGTGGTGGAGTACGCAAGGAACACCATGAGGCCGACGGCCGTATGCAACACCGCTGATGCCAGCCCGACGCCGGCGAGCTCGGCCACGCCGAGGTGGCCCACAATGGCCGAGTCCGCGAGAAGGAACAACGGCTCGGCGACGAGGGCACCAAAGGCCGGGACGGCCAGGCGGAGGATTTCCCGCCGGTGCCCTGCAGCCGGCGGCAGGGTCTTGGACAGCGGAGGCGAGTAAGGCACGGCTTAACCCTAGCGGGGCCACTCGCAATGCCACGGAACGTCATTTAGTTGATTTTTCAACTAAATACTCGGATCATAAGAGTTGAAAGTACAACTGTTCAGCGCCGTAGCGGCCCGGCTGCCGCGACGCCCTCACCCCAGAAAAGGCACGTTATGAACCAGCCCGCACTGACCACCTCCGCCCGCACCATCCTGCGCGTCATCACGGGCTTCCTGTTCGCGGCCCACGGCTGGCAGAAGTTCAACGAATTCACCATCGCCGGCACCCAGGCGTCGTTCTCCCAGATGGGCGTCCCGGCGGCCCAGGCGGTGGCGCCGGTCGTCGCCACCCTCGAACTCGTCGGCGGAGTCGCGCTGATCCTGGGCGTGCTGACCCGCGTGTTCGCCGCCCTTCTCGCAGTGGACATGCTCGGTGCGCTGTTCCTGGTCCACGCCTCCGCCGGCGTCTTCGTCACAACCGGCGGCTATGAGCTGGTCCTGATCCTGGCCGCCGCCGCCCTGGCCGTGGCCCTCGTCGGCGCGGGCAGGCTCTCCGCTGACCGCGCCCTCTTCGGCCGCAGCAACTCGAAGCTCAGCATTCTCGCCTAAGGCGTCAGTGAAGCAATCAGCGCGCGACGGCGGGCGGACACCTTTTGGTGGCCGGCCGCCGTCGTAGGTCATATCGCTTGGCGCTGTCCCGGTTATGGCGCCCCGGACAGCGATTGTGTCGCCGGCCTGCGGCGCCTGCCGGGGCTTTCAGTAAACTCGCAGCATGAGCGAGAACGCGCCGAATTCCGTGACCCTGCGCTTCCTGGCGGCCCCCACCGACGTCGGCCACAGCGGCTCAGTCGACGCCGGCACCGTGCTGGAGTGGGTGGACAAGGCGGCCTATGCCGCCGCCGTCGGCTGGGCGAAGTCCTACTGCGTGACCGCCTATGTGGGCAACATCCACTTCGCGGATCCGGTCAACAGCGGCGACATGGTGGAGGTTGAGGCCACGATCGTCTACACCGGGCGGTCCTCGATGCACATCCGCACCGTGGTGTCCTCTAGCGATCCAAAGGGCGGACCGGCCACCATGCGCAGCCAGTGCATCGTGATCTTCGTGGCCGTGGGCGCCGACGGCAAGCCCATACCGGTGCCGCAGTTTGACCCGGTGATGCCCGATGAAATCGAACAGCGGGACAATGCACTGGCGCGGATCAAAGTACGCGAAGACATTGTCCAAGCCATGAGCGGACAGGAATATACCGATGCCGGCACGGCTGAGCGCGTGGTGCTGCGGTTCATGGCGGCGCCCACGGACGTGAACTGGGGCGGCAAGGTCCACGGCGGCATCGTCATGAAGTGGATCGACGAGGCCGCCTACGTCTGCGCCTCCCGGTACTGCGGGATGGACACCGTGGCCGTGTTCTCCGGCGGTGTACGGTTCTACCGGCCGCTGCTGATCGGCCATGTGGTGGAGGTGGAGGCCCGGCTCGTCTACACCGGCACGAAAGGCATGCACATCGCCGTCCACGTCCGCTCGGGAGATCCCAAGGGGCGCGAGCTGAACCTCACCACCTACTGCCTGACGGTCATGGTGGCCCGGGATGAAACCGGCACCTCGGTGCCGATCCCACAGTGGGTGCCGGTATCAGAGGAGGACAAGCGGCTTCACGCCCATGCCCGCGAACTGCTGGAAATCCGCGGCCGGGCACCGGGGAACCGGCTGCCCAACCACCTGCTCGCAGCGGGCGGGAGCTAGAACTGGCCCCGGACGGAGCCATGCGGATTGGCCGGGCCGGGAGGCTAGAGGCCGTCTCCGCCATCGGGTCCGCTCTAAGTTTAACAATCGGGCCCGTCACCACGGGCGGTGCGATTCCAAATTAACCCAAGGGGCCCCTGGGCTCGAGGCCGATCGTGTGCGCGCTGTACTCAGGACGTGAGACGGTTCACGGAAAGGTGCCGGGCTGGTCGCTCACACCGGCGTCGGCTGGTTCTCCGCGACCGGCGGGATCGGCTCCTGCTCTGAAACCGCTTCGACGTCGGCGTACGGCGTCTCCGCGAGGTGGTGCGCCAGCCTCAGGGCAAGGCAGACCGCGGTGAACGTCGGGTTCGCCTCCGCAGAGGTGCGCAGCACACTGCTCGACGCGATGAACAGGTTGTCGATGCCGTGGACGCGGCAGTCGCCGTCGACCACGCCGTCGGCCGGGACCGCGCTCATGCGGGTCGTGCCGATGTGGTGGAAGCCGTCTATCGCCTGCTCCCAGACGGCGGCGCCGCGGTTCTCGGGCGGATCGAGGTACTCGATGCGGCCCCTGCCGGCGGCCCGGAGGCGATCGTCGAGCAGCGCGTGGAAGCGCAGCACGGAGTCGATGTCCCGCTCGGTGTAACGGAAGTCGATCTCGAGACTCGGCGTGCCGTCGGCGTTGCGACCGCCGTCGAGGCGCACCCGGCTGTCGGGGTTGGCGATCTGCTCGGAGTGGTAGTGGAGGGCGTAGGTCCCGCCCGGGTTGCGCAGCAGGAAGCCGGGCTTGCGCACGTTCGACAGATAGCGCCGGCGCAGGATGTCGGCGGAGTCGATGATCGCACGGATCGGGCGCCGCAGGACGTTGACGATGTGCGGCCAGTAGCGTCGCGGCGTCGGGCCGATGTGGCGCAGACGGATGCCCTCGGCCAGGATGCGGCGGCCGACGGGAGGGACGGCCAGGGCCAGGAACACCGCCGACAGCGTGGCGTTGCGATGCCGATAGTCGTAGAACGGCGGGTTGTCGAGGTAAAAGCTGGCGTTGAGCAGCTCATGCTCGCGCAACGACTCCGCCGGGAGCGAGAAGCGGCGGCGCACGTAGCTGTCGTGCTCGTCGAGCTGGAAGTCCAGGTCGGCGATATCGGCCGGGTTGGTGAGCACCACGTTCGCGATGCTGCCAGTAGCGTGTCCCATGTAGTAGCGGCCCAGCGGGCCGTCTGCACCGCCGAACGCTGCGGGCAGGGTGCGCTGGGCGTCGAGCAGGAGGCGCACTGTCTCCATCCCGCCGGCGGCCAGCACGTAGCGGTTGGCGCGCACGACGGCCGGACGGTCGTCGGACAGGATGCGCAGCCCCTCCACCGTCGTCCCGTCGGTGTCGAAGGCCACGCCGACGACGGGCGCATCGCACATGAGGTCGATGAGGGGATGCGCGGCGACCATCGCGGCGAGGCGCGGGCCGAGCGTGGGCTGGCGGGCCCAGCGTTCCAGCTGCGACATCTTCAGATCGCCCAGCCCCTCCCAGTCGGGCTCGTCGGAGGCAAACCCGCCCGCGCCGCAGTCAAGGTACTCCTGGGCCTTCGCCCGCCACGGCTCGATGTCCGAGAAGTCGATCGGCCAGTCGGAGTCGGGCACGAAGTCGCGCTGCTCGAAGTCGACGGGCTCGTAGGTCACGCAGCGGCCGCCCCACATCCACGAGGCGCCGCCGACGCCGACTCGGGTGGTCTGCAGCTCGGGCGCATGCCGGTCGGGATCGACGATGGTGTCGTTGCGGCGCCGGCCGGCCGGCTTGTCGCGGCGGCCTGCGTCCTCGCCACCGGCGTCGAGCAGCAGCACCCTCAGGCCAGCGTCGGCCGCCTCAAGGGCGAACGAGAGGCCGACCGCGCCGGCGCCGACCACGCACACCGCGTAGTCCTCGCCTTCGGCGGGGAGGGTCTTGAGCCTTATCGGGGCGGCCGCCGTTCCGTGCGCGCGTCTGCCGGCCGTCGCTGAAGGAGTGGAAGGGGCGGCCGGCACAGGCGCCCGCGTCGACGCGTCGGTCTCCCATTGCTGCGTTCCAACACCGACCGTGGCGTGCGACCGGAGCCGTGCAATTGCGGCCAGCGCCGCGTAGCAGAACGCGTCGAGCGCCGACGGGAGGCCGCGGATCGTGCCGAGCAGCGCCCGCCCGCGGCCCTGTGACCCAGGGTCGGAAGTCTCGAGCTCGACGTAGCCGCGACGGTGCCTGCCCAGGATCTGGAGCAAAGCGGCTGCCGTGCGCGGCGCGTGCACGCGCGCGGGCGCAGTCTCGACGATCGTCTTCTCGTCCTCGGCGAAGAGGCCATCGAACCAGGAGTCGTCGGCGGTGACCTCGGGAAATGCGGCAAAGCGTGCGTGCCCCGCCTCCGACGCAGCGTACAGGCCGGCGCCCCAGAGGCGGGTTACCGGCTCGGGGATGCGGGCGCGTGCGCGGTAGTAGGAGCGCACGAGGAACGTGGACTTGCGCGTGTCGACGATGGAGGAGGGGCGTGACGCGAGCGGGGCGCCCGGGCGCGAGAGCTCGCGGAAGACAGCCTCGACGGCCGACGCCTCGATCTCGATGTCGGCGTCGAGGTACAGCCGCGGCCAGCGCTCCGTCGCGGCGTCGCCCAGGTTCATGGCGGCCGGCTTCGACCCGACCGGCGTCTCAAGCACCGTCACGCCCGCGTAGCGGCGTGCGATCTCGGCGGTGCCGTCTGTGCAGCCGTTGCAGACCACGATGACGTCGACGTCGGGCGACGAGAGGAGGGGGAGGAGGCCGTCGAGCGTGCGCGCGATCACGCGTTCCTCGTCGTGGGCCGGGATGATGACGGCGCCGGCGGCTCCTCCGCAGTCGGCGCGATGTGGTTCGATCACAAGTGAGACCTGTCTCTTTCCGTGTCGGCGGTCATCGGTCAACTGAGCAAACATCACTTTTCTGACCGCTGCCAAGAGTAGGCTGTACTCGTTTTTCACCGGCATACCTGCAACCTGTTGACTGGGCCGCTCGGCTCATGTCTTACAAGCTTGGACGAAATGCTCTGAAGACGCCCGGACCACAAAGCCGGGCCACCGATAAGTATGGCGTGATGCCGCCGGCAAAAAAGCTCACCTATAGCGTGTTGACACTTTTAGAGGGCAGAGGCCAAAAATGGCGTCTAGCTGTACTCGGCCAGGACGTTGGTTACATGTTGAAAGGGTGAAGACCTCTTAGGTTGGTGGTTACCACACACACCGAACGACTAAGAGGTCTTCATGGTCCACCGTAATGCCCGCCTGACTCCTACTGGTAGAGGCATCCTTGTCC